>CAXBDA010000054.1:0-22128 GCA_963974595.1 uncultured Oleiphilus sp.
TTAATTATTACCACTAACCATCTTTAACATTCAACGCTTAAATAATCACGCTTCTTTAACAAACAAATAACCTTTACTGCGAACCGTTTTAATTCGACGAGGATGAACCGGGTCGTCACCAATTTTTGGGCGTATCCGTGAAACGCGCACATCAATTGAACGATCTTGCCCGTCATACTCGATTCCGCGCAATGCCGTAAAAATTTCTTCTCTACTTAAGACATTTCCTGCATTGCTTGACAGCAACCAGAGTAAATCAAACTCAGCACTGGTTAAGTCAATACTCTCATCATTCAACCATGCTTCTCGCATTGAACTATCTACAACAAGATTATTAAAAGTCAATCGAGTCGCATCACCCGCTCCAGAAGCTTGTGAAGCTGAATTTTCAGCTTTATCCATATGCTCATTGATACGACGAAGCAATGCTCTAATTCTCGCTAAAAGCACTCTAGGTCTGACAGGCTTAGACATATAGTCATCTGCACCCATTTCTAAACCCAAAACCTGATCAAGATCATCTGTTCTCGCCGTCAGCATTAAAATTGGCCCATTATAACTCGGCCGAACCTTACGACAGATTGATAAACCATCTTCACCAGGCAACATTAAATCGAGCACAACCAAGTCGGGTTTTTCAGACATTATACGTTCAACAGCATGTGAACCATTCGCCTCAACGGAAACAACCAAGCCATTGCTTTCCAAGTATTCTTTTGTGAGATCAGCTAAACGCTCATCATCTTCGACGATCAGAACTCGCCATGCTTCATTTTGCTCTGCAACATCCATCGGTATAGTCTTATCTTATGTGAGTGTGATGTTAAAAATCACAAAAGTGCATCTAGCCATTACTAACACCCTTGCAATTGTTACTATGTAAACTTAAGTATATATGCTGTTTTGAAATTCACATGAAAAATTGAATATTTTTTGTGCTCAGGCTTACACCTTCATAAATATTTTTTAATACTCACTACAATAAGAAAACCAACTTAAGCATTTAAAGCTATTAAATCCTCTTCAGTTGCATCCCTAACATCTAAAAGCTCTAAGTCAAAAACCAAGGTTAATCCAGCTAATGGATGATTTCCGTCCACCGTCACCCCGTCTGGCTTAACATCAGTTACTTTAACAACCTTAGCTTCTCCCCCCGTATTCGTCTGGAACGTCATCCCAATCAAAATATCATCAACACCGTCAAAAGCACTCAAAGGCATTTTTGTCACCAACTCTGGAAGATGATCCCCATAGGCTAACTGAGGCGGAATGGTGGCTTCGATCAAATCGCCAACCGACCGACCAATTATCGCTTTTTGCACCCCTTGAATGGCTTGACCCGAACCTTCAAGAAAGGTCATCGGCTGCCCCCCTTCTGATGTATCGACCACATCACCCAAAGCATTTTTCAGCCAATAATTTACTGTATAAATTTTCTTTAAAACCATTTCACAACCTTATTTTGAGCGATCAAACAACCAATCTGCACTAATATTCCATGTATTTTCAGGTGCACGACTACCTGCAAAGACACCAGCATGCCCACCCGGCACAACACAAAACTCTTTATCTTCAGATGAGACAATATCCAACACCTTCCTCGCTGCCGACACGCTAACTAATTTGTCTGAGTCACCAGCGAAAGCTAATATCGAGGCTTGAACCCGACTAAACTCCGCCCTTGTTTCACCTATCTTCATTTTCCCAGACGCCATTTTGTTATTCAGCATCATGTTTACTGACATTTCCCGGATAGTTTCACCGGGGTAGTCAACCATATCGTCAAACCACTGACTCATCGTTAAGCTTTCTTCAAGATAATCCCTATCCCACAAATTCAGAAATTTTTCAAAAGAACTAATCACCAAGCCCATAGGGTTCGTCATTTTAAATACTAAAGAAGACGTCCAGCCCGGCACATGGAAGTATCTTGCAGGTAGATCCATCAGCGAAAAGTTCAATATACTAGAAATAGTCTGAGCAGGCTGATAAATAGCTGAGAGAACTTTACCGGCTACACCACTTTGATGCATATCAACTGGGCTGGCAACCGTTACTAAATTCTTTACACAATCATCATTAGACGTTGCTAAATACATCAAAGATATCAGCCCTCCCATACAATAACTAAATATAGACACCTCTTTTTCACCACTAGATTCTTGCACTGCACTAAGTGCCTTAGGCATCCAATCCATCACGTAGGTTTCTAAAGAAAGATTTGAATGATCCGCAGTCACATCCCCCCAGTCTATTAAATAAACATCAAAACCCTTAGCAAGAAAATAGCGAACAATACTTCGATGAGGCATTAAATCAAAAATCATCGAAGTAGCAGCCAGAGGGGGAATTAGAACAACAGGGGTGCGAAGCCTGTCCTTACTGACAGGAATGTTAGCACCTGCAATCTCAATTTCAGCTTCATTGAGTGATTGATAACGCCGAACAGACATAATCCCTTCGGATAGAATTTCTTCGTATGGACTCAAATTTGAAACAATAAAGTTTTCTGCAAAGACATACTGCTCCACACCATTCAATATTGACCAAAATAGCTTATCCGCAAAACCAAGCTTACTTTTCTTCATGCATGCCTCATAACGACTCATTCATTACTATTAATAAGCATTAAAACAAAAAAACCCAGCATATGCCGGGTTTTTTTGTTTCGCTCATATTAACCAGCGAGGAATTTAATCATAACACCTGCCGCAACAGCCGAGCCGATTACACCTGCGACGTTAGGCCCCATTGCATGCATCAATAAGAAGTTTTGTGGATTATTATCCAGACCAACCTTGTTTGATACACGCGCTGCCATAGGTACAGCAGAAACACCTGCAGAACCAATTAATGGATTTATTTTATTCGTGCTAAATACATTCATTAATTTAGCCATCAATACACCAGTACCTGTTCCTACCGCAAATGCGGCCATACCCAAAAACAAAATACCCAGGGTTTGCAAATCCAAAAATTTGTCTGCGCTTAATTTAGAACCTACAGAAAGCCCTAGGAATATTGTCACAATATTAATTAAAGAATTCTGAGCTGTATCAGATAAACGATCCACCACACCGGATTCTTTCATTAAATTACCAAGACAAAACATTCCCAAAAGAGGTGCAGCATCAGGCAGAAGCAAAGCAACTAAAACTAATACAACAATCGGGAAAATAATTTTCTCTGTTTGTCCAACAGTTCTGAGTTGAACCATCTGAATTTTACGTTCTTCTGCAGTTGTTAATAAGTTCATGATTGGCGGCTGAATTACTGGAACCAAAGCCATATACGAATATGCAGCAACTGCAATAGCACCTAAAAGATGAGGGGCAAGCTGGCTAGCTACAAATATAGAAGTTGGACCATCTGCACCACCAATAATACCAATGGTTGCGGCCTCTTTTATCGTGAAGGCCATACCGTCAACCCCCATACTGGTCAAAAAAGCAGCCCCCAAAACAGTACCAAAAATACCGAATTGAGCAGCAGCACCCAGCAATATTGTTTTCGGGTTGGCAAGCATTGGACCAAAATCAGTCATAGCACCCACCCCCATAAATATAAGCAGCGGCCCAGCCATTGAACCAATAACAACATTATAGAAGTTTTTAAGCATGCCATTTGCAAAACCATTGTCAGTCGCAATATTTTGAGCGGCAGCAAGCGTTGCACTATCTGCATGTTTATAAGCATCATGAAATGCATATAAAACTTCATCAGTAATGACTTGTCCAACTTCGAACGGCAGCTTAAATACTTCGGCTAATGCAAGCATAACTTCAGGTTTTTGGAAATGGATTGCATTCTCAACGGCTGATAAGGCAAGACCTGCTTCAGGAATATTAGCCAGAATTCCACCAAAACCAATTGGCAATAATAGTAGAGGCTCGAATTTTTTCTTGATAGCCATATAAAGAAGACAAAGACAGATCACGATCATCGCAAACTGCCCACCCGTAATATTATATAGACCACTACCGGTCCACAGATTTAATATATTCTCCATCGATCGTGAACCCTTCGTTATAGATTAAGCAGCGTATCGCCAACTGAGACTGAATCACCCACTTTGACACTGATTGAACCAACAGTACCGGAACGTGGTGCACGAATCTCTGTTTCCATCTTCATCGCCTCAAGGATGATTAATAATTCACCTTCCTCTACAACCTCATCAGGAGAAACAAGCACCTTAAAGATATTACCTGCTAGCGGAGCGGGAACTGGCTCACCACCTCCAGAAGCTGGCGCAGCTGAAGCAACAACCGACGCACCGCCAGACACAGGAACCATTCCAGTAATATCACCACCTTCTTCAACGTCTACTACATAAGATTGACCACCAACTGTAATGGTGTAGGTACCTTTACCACTTTTGCCTGCCTTAACATCATCAGCTGAAGGAACTGGCTCAAATGCATCTTTATTGCCACGATTCTCCAAAAATTTAAGACCGATCTGTGGGAATAACGCATAAGTTAAAACATCATCTACTATTTCATCAGACAATTTAAAACCATTCTCAGATGCAGCTTTTTTAAGTTCACCTGTCAACTTGTCCATTTCGGGCTCTAACAAATCACCGGGCCTACATGTGATGGGTTCTTTACCATCAAGAACACGATCTTGAAGCTCTTTATTATAAGCCGATGGCGCCGCACCATACTCACCTTTCAAGATACCAGCAGTCTCTTTAGAAATAGACTTGTACCGCTCACCAGTCAGAACATTAAGCACAGCTTGAGTACCAACAATTTGAGATGTTGGTGTTACAAGAGGAATAAAACCTAAATCTTCACGAACCCGTGGAATTTCGGCCAACACTTCATCAAACTTATCTGCAGCACCCTGCTCTTTCAGCTGATTTTCCATATTGGTCAACATACCACCTGGCACTTGTGCAACCAAGATACGTGAATCAGTACCACGCAAAGAACCTTCAAATTTGACGTATTTTTTACGAACTTCTCTAAAGTAGGCTGCAATTTCTTCCAACAAAGAAATATTTAGACCGGTATCTCGATCAGTGCCAGCCAAAGCAGCAACAACACTCTCAGTAGCTGTATGACCATAAGTCATAGACATTGAAGATATAGCCGTATCAACACGGTCAATACCCGCCTCAACCGCTTTCAGTATCGTCATATCTGACAACCCTGATGTTGCATGTGCATGCAATTGAACTTCTAGATCAGTTTGCGCCTTTAAGCGACCAACTAATTCAAATGCCGCATACGGCGTCAATGTGCCAGCCATGTCTTTAATTGCAATTGAATCTGCACCCAAATCTTCAATTTGTTTTGCTAATTGAACCCAGCTTTCGATTGTATGGTGAGGGCTTGTCGTATAAGAAAGCGTACCTTGCGCATGCGCTCCATTTGCCTTCACAGCCTTTAAGGCACGATCCAAATTACGTGGATCATTCATGGCATCAAACACACGGAATACTTCCACACCATTCTTAACTGCTCGCTCAACGAACTTATCTACAACATCATCAGCATAATGACGATAACCAAGGAGGTTTTGCCCTCTCAACAACATTTGTTGCTTAGTATTTGGCATTACTTTTTTCAATTCACGGATACGGTCCCATGGGTCTTCGCCAATGAAACGAATACATGAATCAAAGGTTGCACCACCCCAGGATTCCAAAGACCAATAACCTACTTGATCAAGTTTTTCTGCAATAGGGAGCATATCGTCAATACGCATGCGTGTAGCTAGTATAGATTGATGCGCATCACGAAGAACAACATCAGTTATACCCAGTTTTTTCTTTGAGTCAGTCATTTTTTAAGCCTTCTTTAAAGGTTCAATCTTGTCACGCTCACTTCTTTTGGTCAGAGCGATATTCAGCAACTGCAGCAGAGAGTACTGCCAACAGCTGTGCATCAGGAGATGCGTTAGGTTTATTCATTTTAGATATTTTTGCTGCAACAGGTTCAGGCGCTGGTAAGTACTTTATTATCATTTTTGACATAAAACTTGTTAAAAATACAAGTATCACCAAAAAAACGAAAACAAACCCCATACCAACGACCATCAAGTTAACGGCATCTGACATTAATTCAGACATATTCTGACTACCTACTCGTTGTTGGATTAGTCTGGTAGAACGAAATAGCTTGGCGTCAATTTCGCTCTATCTAAGTAGTGCTTAAGATAAAAGCCCCGCTAATTTACCTTCTATATAGCTCTGAGGCAACTTAAGCCTCAATGCAAAGAAAGCACTATCAGGGTAAAACTAAACAAACAGATGAAAATACACCTCATCTACTTATAGATGAATAATAGAAAAAACAGATAGATCTAGGAAAGGAAGTATAAATTTGGCGCGGCTGGCAGGATTCGAACCTGCGACCACCTGGTTCGAAGCCAGATACTCTATCCAGCTGAGCTACAGCCGCATTAGATAGACTTGCATGATGATAATTAAAGTGGCGCGGCTGGGAGGATTCGAACCTCCGACCGCCTGGTTCGTAGCCAGGTACTCTATCCAGCTGAGCTACAGCCGCAACTTTAATCGTCTAATGGCGGAGAGAGAGGGATTCGAACCCTCGATGAGTGTTACCCCATACGCCCTTAGCAGGGGCGCGCCTTCAGCCTCTCGGCCATCTCTCCTTAAGACGCGGCGTATATTAACACATTTTTTTAAAATACCAACCGCTAGGACTAATTATTTTTTATTTTTCAAAAACCCGACTATCTTTTGAGCAAAAACTACTCTCCAGCCTGCTGCGCATCAGATTTCTCTTTCTGAATTCTCTGATAAATCTCTTCTCTGTGCACAGATACATCTTTGGGTGCATTGACACCGATCCTGACCTGATTACCTTTTACTCCGAGCACAGTGACAGTGACTTCATCACCAACCATCAAGGTCTCACCTACGCGACGCGTTAGTATTAGCATTACTTTCTCCTTTTATATACAACATTCCAACTTTAGTCCCCAAAGATTGAGCACATTAAAAAACATCTAGTAATGAGTATTATTCATAACTCAAAAAAAGACAGTTTTTGTCAGAAATTAAGCTGTTTTTTTAGTGGGTTATATTTCTTTTTATACGAAAATCCAGAATCATCAGACGGTTACGGCATCCAATTGAAATACACTATGTAAAGATCTCACAGCTAACTCTAGATACTTTTCATCAATGACTACTGATATCTTAATTTCAGATGTTGATATCATCTGAATATTAATACCTTCATCAGACAAAGCCTCAAACATCTTTGTTGCAACGCCTGCATGAGAACGCATACCAACACCAACAATAGATACTTTAGCAATCTGATCATCACCAGCAGCCCTATCAGCTCCTAGCTTTTCGCAAACTTCCTGCAATACAGCCTTAGCTTTTTTATAGTCACTTTTGTGAACCGTAAAAGTAAAGTCTGTTTTCTTATCCAGGCCAACATTTTGAACAATCATGTCAACCTCAATATTTTTATCACTAATTGGGCGTAGAATTTTTGATGCAACACCTGGAATATCAGGCACACCTTGCAAGGTTAATTTTGCTTCATCACGATTGAATGCCACACCCGAAACAATAGGCTGCTCCATATCATCTAAACCCTCTGTCGCAATCAATGTCCCCGGGCCATCTATAAAACTGGATAAAACCCTCAAAGGAACATTATACTTACCTGCAAATTCAACTGAACGAATCTGCAGGACTTTAGAACCGAGGCTTGCCATTTCCAGCATTTCCTCAAATGTAATCTTTTCTATCCTTCGAGCCGTAGAAACGACCCTAGGATCTGTCGTATAAACACCATCAACGTCGGTATATATTTGACACTCATCCGCCTTCAACGCTGCCGCTAATGCCACAGCCGTCGTATCAGAACCACCGCGCCCTAAAGTCGTAATATTTCCGTCCGCATCGACACCTTGAAAACCCGCCACCACGACAACCTTACCACGCGATAAATCCTGACGAATATTCTCTTCGTCAATTTCAAGAATCCGCGCTTTACCGTATGATTCATCGGTCAATATTTTTACTTGAGTGCCCGTGTAAGACTTTGCACAAACCCCTAAAGACTCCAAGGCCATAGAAAGCAATGCTATGGTTACCTGCTCACCCGTTGAGAGCAAAACATCTAATTCACGAGCACTGGGCTCATCCGTAATATCAGATGACAAAGCCAATAATCGATTAGTTTCACCACTCATTGCAGATACAACGACAACAACAGCATGACCACGACCACTGAAATCCGCAATTTTCTTGGCGACAGACTGAATACGCTCAGTCGTTCCTACAGAGGTACCACCAAATTTTTGCACATAAAGGGCCATTAACCCACCTCAAGGAACCATAAAAGTGAACATTCATTCAGAAATTTTGAAATTATAGCTTACTTGCCACCCAGAGTTGAACCTTTTCCAAGCTTTTTTGGATATCAACCACATTTGGGCCGCCCCCCTGAGCCATATCAGGCCGACCACCGCCTTTACCACCCACAATAGCGGATATATCCTTCATTAATTCACCTGCTGGCATTTTTTTGGATATACTTTTAGCAACACCAGAGATCAATACAACCTTATCATCATCCACTGAAGCTAAAACAACCACAGCATCACCCAATTGATTCTTTAATTTATCAACGGCATCCATCATCCCTTTACGATCCAAGCCATCGACCTGAGCTGCAATCACCTTAACACCAGACACATCTATAGCTTGACCTGCCAAATCCGCTCCTGCCGATAGTGCAACTTTAGCTTTAAACTGATCAATCTGTTTTTCTGCAGCTTTTAAACGCTCGACAAGCAGGCTTGCTTTTTCCAGGACGTTATCACGATTACCTTTAAACAACGTATATAAAGATCGCAAGGATTGCATACTCTCACGACTCCACTGTTCAGATTCAAACCCAGTCAAAGCCTCTATTCTTCGAACACCTGAAGAGATACCACCTTCTGAAACAATCACAAAGGAGCCAATATCACCCGTTCGCTGTGCATGCGTACCACCACATAATTCGACCGAAAAATTATCGCTTCCCATCGACAATACACGAACCTGCTCACCATACTTTTCGCCAAATAGAGCCATCGCACCCATCTGCTTTGCTGTTGCAATATCGGTTAAGCTTGTTTTGATTAACGAGTTTTCTCGAATTTTAGCATTCACTAGCATTTCAATAGAATCTAACTGTTCTCTGGTGATCGCCTCGTAATGCGCAAAATCAAAACGAAGACGACTTGCATTGACCAAGGAGCCTTTTTGCACAACATGCTCACCCAAAATACCCCTTAAAGCGGCATGCAAAAGATGCGTTGCAGAATGATTAAGTGCTATAGCGCTTCTTTTCCTAGCATTCACTAATGTGCCAACAGATAAGCCAGAACTTAGCTTGCCTGACAATATTTTGCAATGATGCACAAAATGCTGGCCATCTTTCTGGGTATCCAACACTAAAGCTTCACCATTAGCCCAGTTTAGCTTACCTGTATCACCCGCCTGCCCACCAGACTCAGCATAAAATGGCGTTGCATCAAGAATAACAAAACACGTATCACCCGCTACAGCTTCAACTTTTTGCCCACCGACTAATACAGCGACAACCGATGCAACATTATCTAGAGCATCATAACCGACAAAATCAGTCTCGCCCTGCACATCAAGACCCGCATTGTAATCCAGGCCAAACTTACTGGCTGAACGCGCCCGTTCTCGCTGAGATTCCATTGCAGACTCATAGCCTTGATGATCAAGCATTAAACCTCGTTCACGGGCAATATCATTTGTTAAATCAACTGGAAAACCATAGGTATCATAAAGCGTAAAGACGGTCTCACCAGAAATAATGGAGCCCGTTAGCTCAGCAAGATCTTGCTCTAAAACCTTCATACCCTTATCCAAGGTTTTCGTAAATTGCTCTTCCTCTTGATGCAGTATTTTTTCCACCTGAGTCTGAGACACTAAAAGCTCGGGATACGCTTTCCCCATGATAGAAACAAGTACTTTTACCAACTTATAAAAGAATGCCTCAGTTGCACCCAGCTTATTACCATGACGAATAGCTCGCCGGATAATTCGTCTTAAGGTATAACCCCGCCCTTCATTTGAAGGCATAATGCCATCTGTAATTAAAAAGGCGGCTGCACGAATATGATCAGCAATGACTCTTAGTGATTTCTCCGTAGTTGAAACACCGCCTAAGACTTTAGAAGCACCTGTTAATAAATCCTGAAAAATATCTATCTCATAATTACTATGCACACCCTGAAGAACTGCCGCTATTCTCTCTAAACCCATGCCGGTATCGACTGAAGGCTTCGGCAAAGGATGCATTTCTCCATCAGCTGTCCGATTAAACTGCATAAAGACTAAATTCCAAATTTCTATATAGCGATCACCATCATCATTGGGGCCACCCGGCGGGTCACCCGCAATATCAGCACCATGATCATAGAAAATTTCAGTACAAGGCCCACAAGGACCGGTATCGCCCATCGACCAAAAATTATCTTTGTCGCCTAAACGAGAGAAACGGGTTTGATCGACACCCACCTTGTTAAACCAAATATCTTCTGCTTCCTTATCATCTTTATAAACTGTGATCCACAACTTTTCAGCAGGGATAGCTAGTTCCTTCGTTAGAAATCCCCAAGCAAAACGAATCGCATCTTCTTTAAAATAATCACCAAAGCTAAAATTACCTAACATTTCAAAAAACGTATGGTGTCGGGCGGTATAACCTACATTCTCAAGGTCATTATGTTTACCACCTGCTCGAACACACTTTTGAGATGTCGTTGCGCGCGAATACGCTCTAGATTCTTTACCTAGGAATAAATCTTTAAATTGGTTCATTCCCGCATTGGTAAACAGTAAAGTTGGATCATCTGCAGGCACAAGCGAACTGCTATCAACAACTTCATGACCATTACGATTAAAATAATCTAAAAACGCACTACGGATATCGGCCGTTTTCATAACAACATTCACCTGTTATTTTACTTTTATTAAGTCATTGCCTAAAAACAAAACAGTCTACTAGAGGCTATTATCGAAGAGCGCGTACTCTATCATATTAACTAAGCCCTCAACATATGATGAACATGAGGTTTTACCACTTTTTTGCAAAAAAAAAGAGCACTAATCGGCTCTTTTTAATAGATTTTAGGGGTTTTAGGGGTCTAAATTCAAAAACACATCAATAGAAACTAATTTTTCAGCCATAAACTCTACCTATCAGAAAGCAAAATACTATCCATTAATTTAGTAGAAAATAACTGGTAGTTATTGACGAGTTCATTTGTTTCAGCATCAATTTCTACTGAGTCAACCGCATAAGCCTCAATGGCTTTCGATACTAAAGCTTCAATCATTGAATTAACTTTTTCGAAACGGGAAAGCGGCTCTAGCAGCGCATCCAAAGTCTCAAATTGTTGCGCCATACTTACTAAAGGCTGATTTCTTTTATAAGAATCTAAAGCCGTTTTTGAACTTTCCTGGTAAGTACGCACCTCTTGAGTTTGAAGCGTCGACAGATCCAATGAAAAACTGGCAATTTGTTCAGAATCAAACCCCAAACCTAAAGCAGAATTAAAGGCTTCTTCAAACTGGTCATTAAAAAATAATGAAGAAATATTGCCAACCTGCTCAAGCACATCATTAATCGCCTGCAATTCATCTTCATTAAGGCTCCCTTTCACTGAAAATTCAAAACGAGATGACTGACTTAAACCTAAAGACTCTCCGTTAGAGTTACTCGCATAATTTAGCGCTTGAAAATCCGCCATACGAATCAGAATTTGATCACCTTCTTTGGTATTCAAAACAAAATCTGCCGCACTTTCAGTAAACTGATCAAGTGAAACGAACTTACTTGCCGTAGACGTAGAAGCATCCTCCAGATGATTAACATTTGTTTTACTGAACAAACCTGCCAAGTCTGCCTCTTTCGCTGCGGTTTGACCAAGCGTACTATTCACTGCGCCAGAATCGGGGCCGCTTAAGCTTTGCTCAGGACGAATAGTTGAAATAGTATCACTTATATTCTCCAACCCCTTATTTATTAGCTTGAACCCTTTGGATATATCTTCGGCAAGCTCTTCTGTCATCAGACCAAGACCTTTAATATCCTTCTCTGCTTGCGCATACCCTTTTTCTATACCTGACTTTGCTTGCGCCATCAAATCATTCAGTTTTTCAGCAGAAGCACCCGCTTGTTTTTCTGAATTAATTCGCTTTTCAACAAAACCTAAAACAGTAGAAGCGACATCTTGAGGAGATGGAGCTTTAAACTCATATGTGGATTCAAATTTAACACCCAGAGAAAACTCGATAGATTTTGAAAAGACCTGCCGCCCAGAAGATTCGCCCGCGATTAATTCAAGACTTAAACCACTGCGATAGTCTGCCAAATCTTTTCTAACTTCAGTCGCAGTATTTGAAGGTTGAAATAGCGGCTTAAGCCTATCATTTGTTGAGGCCATTTGAAGCCCAGAACTTGAAGAAAAACCGTTAGTATTCATAATACACACCTTGAGTCTTAACAAGAAACACTAAGCATTCTCGATAAAGGAGATAAAATCGTAATTAATACACCTTCACTATTTATCGGCCAGAAGAAGAAAAACTAAAGCAAAGCTATAAAGTTTTATTAATACCTAAATCCTGCAATCCGCTATTAAGGTCACTCATACATTAACATATCAACTATCTCTTCATGCTCTCGAGTAGGTAAGAATTGTCCCTTTAAACACTTGCTCTATCGCACTTTTTTCGACTGTTTCCTGGCTATGATCATAACCTAGTCTGATCATTTTTTTAGTGAACGGGGCATGATTGCCACGACCTGGGTCAACCAATATCACATCACACTTTGGTTTAGCATGACGCTCAATAAACTGAGAAAGTAAATCGATATGCCCGCGTTCGTAGAGGACATCTGAACCTATCAGGACATCAAACATTCCCAAGCCATCGTTTGTATTCCCCCAATCCGTTCTTAAAAAAGGAATACTTCTCCCCTGGTTAAGCCGAACATTTTCTGCCAAGAAGTTACCCGCCTCAGGGTGGTAGTCTGTCGCAGTAATATCAGCATGGCGAGAATTCAACAAAAGACTCGACAAGGCCATACCACAGCCAATTTCTAAAATACGCTTACCCTCTATTTCATAATTTTCCATCACCAAAGCTAAGACTTTACCCGAATCCCATAAGACACCAAAAAGAGACCATTGGGCCGACGAAATACCAAGAGCTTCGGCCTCTTTGAGAGGATCATTAAACTCTTGATTGTCACGCAATGTTTTTATATGAATATCGACATCTTTATATTCTAGTGTTTGATAACGAACGCGCATAATATTGACTTCCAGTGACTGCTTTTATAAACACGTAACAAGCCAAATAAAACAATCCGCCACGCAGGTCGAAACACTATACAGCTATAAAACAGAACAGAGCGATAAATATACAATTTATGTATTTATCAAAACAAAGCCTAATACAAAGCACATTTCAGCTTTGTGTATTAAACTGAATAAATCTTTTTAGAATGAACCCAAATGCCAAGCAGGAAAAAAATTATGGCTAAGCGCCCTCTTACTATTGTTGACAATGGTTTCCTTATCACTGAAACCGATGACAGCCCTAAGCATATTGCCGGTTTACAAACGTATAAAAAGCCCGCACGCGCCTCAAAAAATTTCGTTAAGAATCTTTATGAAAGCTGGGTCACTGTCGACACCGTTTACGCGCCGTATAACTTAATTCTCAATAACAAGAACCCCCTGACACCTTATTGGGAAGAAACCAGCAACTTTCGCGCAAAAGATCATGTTTTTTTTCTTACTTTAAAGGAAGGTACAGATGCGGAAGTTAATGCCTTGGTTTCAGAACTTCATGAACCAAGATTAGATATGTCGAAGCCTTTATGGCGCTGTTTCTTTATTGAAGGCTTAAGCGATAATCGATTCGCTATATATTTCAGTTTCCATCATAGCGTGTTAGATGGCATTTCAGCTGGCAAAATAATGGAGCGAACGCTTAGCAAGGTTAAAACAGAAAAAGATCGACCACCTTTCTGGGCAAGAACTGACAACCCATATAACAAAAAGTCAGGGCGCCCTAGACCTACATTAATGGATAAAGTATTAGCAACCGCAAGTGGAAATATGAAAGCCGCTTATGGTCTATCTCGCATCTCGACACAACTTTGTCTTGAAGCAGTCGGTTTAACAAAAAATGCAATATCACTTCCATTTACAGCCGCGCCTACACCACTAACCGGCCCAGTAACAGCAAAGCGCACCTTTACAATTTCTTCCTTACCAATGGATCGTGTCAACCATTTACGTAAGATTACTCGCAACACCCTCAACCATATAGCCCTAACATGTTTGGATGGCGCCCTTCATCGATACCTAGAACATATTAATCACCCCTTAGATGCAACGCTAACCATCACCATGCCAGTGAGTTTGAGAAAGGAAGATGCCAAAGTGGGTGGTAACCAGATAGGCTTAGTAGCAACAACCTTATCACCCAAAACAGATGATCCGATCATTCGCTTGCGTGAAATTGGCTCCTCACTACAAGCAGTGCGTCACCAAATTGATGCGTCTCCAGCGGTGAGCATTCAAGCATATTCTTTAGTGACCAATGGCGTTGCACAATTATTCGATTTAGTACATGCCAGCCAACTTTTACCTGCACTTTCGCATACCATTGTGTCAAATGTACCCGGCCCTCAAAAACCGCTTTTTTTAGAAGGGTCTGAACTTTTAGGCTGGTATCCTGTGAGTACACTTGGCCCGGGGCACCGACTCAACGTCACCATGTTTTCTTATAATGGGAAGTTGGATTTTGGCATTATCGGCGCAGCTGATTTTCTACCCGATTTAGAAATCTTAGGGCAATTTATCTTTGAAGAATTTGAAGAGCTTGAGAAAGCAATTATGTCTCCCGATATGGGAACCAGTATGCTTGCAGAAAAAAGAAAAATGAAAGACATACAAGCTTAAGCATTCCATACCTCAAACTAGCGCTCTCTTGCACCTCAAAAACAAGCCCAAGAGAGCCCGCCCCTTCTAGGCTGAAGAAGAACCATGCAGCCTTCATAAAATAAAATTTTATATAGTCACGTTCAGCTTTCATTCAGCAAAGCTTTTGTATCTTAGTTTCATCGTTTAGAAAATTCTAAAAAAGAACTATTTTTTCTCAGGAGAAATACGATGAATAAAATGATAATCCCAACGGTTTTGATCTCATTAACACTATCTATTCCCAGCGTGGCAAAAGGCCCACATCACCAGAAAAATGACTGGGCAAAAGTAACACACGTTGAGCCTATTACTCGCATGATTGAGCATAGCAGCCCTCGAAAAAGATGTTGGAATGAACGTGTTCACTACAACCAGCCTCGCAATCACCAGAATTCTTATACCAATACCATAATGGGAGGCATCATTGGAGGCGCAATAGGTAATGCGGTTGGACACCGGAAAAAGAATAAACAAGTTGGCGCAGTTGTCGGGTCATTGCTAGGGGCGTCTGTAGGCCATAGCCTTTCAAAAAGTAATGAACAAACTAGTGGAAACTATAATACTTACCAAAACAATAGACGCTGTGATATCGACGAAGACATCACATATAGAGAAGAGCGTGTTGGTTACCATGTAAGCTACAGATACAGAGGCCATGAATACAAAACCAAAATGCTCAATCACCCTGGCAAGAAAATAAAGGTTCGTGTTAGTGTAGAACCGCATTCATTCTAATTCGTTCACTAAACTGATCACAAAACCGAGAACCGACCTGTTTCAAACAGGTCTATTTCAATAAGGATATCTCTATGCTTGATGACCTAAAATTAAACATCGATCTATTAATTACCCCAAGAAAGACGATGAGTGGTCGCAAGCAAGTACTGGTTTATGTTTTTATTCTCACGTTAGTGGCGCCTAATTTCATATTCGCTGCGAATAATGCCGCTAGCACAAGACCATACCAAGACACTATCAACCATCCTCTGCTAATTGCTCAGAATGACATTATCAGTAGCGAACAAGCCATTCAAATTGCAAAACAAGGCCGTAAGGTTAAGGTTCTAAAAGTTACGCAGCAAAAAAATTCGAATAGAGACGTTTATAGGATCAAGCTAATCACCAAAAAAGGCCTGGTCCGGGTTATTTTAGTCGACGCTTATACGGGCAAGATTCTTAGAGGAAAGCGATAATTATGCGAGTCCTTGTTGTTGAAGATGAAATCAAACTTCTCAAGCAACTAGAAAACCTTCTTACTCAACATAAATATGCTGTAGATACAGCTAAAGATGGACTAGAGGCGCTGTATTTGGGCCAAGAGTATACCTTCGATTTAGCTATTGTTGACATTGGGCTCCCGAAAATAAACGGTATAGACCTAATATTGAAATGGCGCGACATGGGAATAAAATTCCCTATACTCATTCTAACAGCAAGAGGAAACTGGCAAGATAAAGTATCGGGGCTCGACTCCGGAGCAGATGACTACCTCGTTAAACCATTCCATTTAGAAGAACTTCTTTCAAGGGTCAACGCGTTACTAAGGCGATCTAAAGGGCAAGCTAAAACACTGTTAGAATTTGGCTGTTTAAAAGTAGACCTTAACGCAAAGACAACCTATTTTGATGATAAACAACTTGATCTGACAGCCTTCGAATATAATACCCTTGAGTATTTAATTTTAAACAAAGGAAAAGTCATATCCAAAACCGAGTTAACCGAACATCTTTACTCTCAGGATTTTGATCGAGACAGTAATGTTATTGAAGTTTTCATCGGTAGATTACGCAAAAAAATAGACCCCACTGGAAAAATAAAACCAATTAGTACAGTGCGCGGACAAGGGTATCGTTTTGAATTCGATTAAACGGAGATTAATGGTAGCGAGCTTCATTTTACTGCCTCTATTTTGTAGTATATTTGGCATTACATTAGATAGCGTTTATACATCAAGCATGAAATCTAATGAGCAAGCCCAACTCAAATTACAAGCATATGCACTAATTGCGTCCACAGAATTAAATAATGAAACCGTCTGGTTACCAGAACAACTGCCGGAAGATAAGCTCAACCAGATCAGTTCAGGGTTATTTGCTGCAATATTCAATAACGATAAAAAGACGCTGTTATGGCAATCACCTTCTGCTATTAATAAGACGCTACTAAGCTCATGGAAACCTACACCACTTGATTCAGGTAAACATAATTTTGGTGAAATAAATTACCAAGACAGCAAGTACTTCTTCCTGCAATATAGTGTCACTTGGGAAATCAACGCCCAAACAAACACATCATTTCAATTCGTTATTTTCAATCAACAGAACATTTTTGAAGCACAAGTTCTAGCGTTTCGAAAAAGCCTTTGGGGATGGTTATTAGCCATCGGGTTATCAATCACCCTGGCACAGATAGTTATTTTAAAATGGGGATTAAAACCGATTCAAAAAGTTTCTGAAGACCTACAAGCCATCCGCTTAGGACAAAACTACCGTCTAACAGGAAACTACCCGGCAGAACTACAACAAATGACTGATTCCATTAATAGCCTTCTAGAAACCGAAGCAGCACAAAAGAAAAGATACAAAGAGTCACTATCAGATTTAGCACATAGCCTTAAAACGCCTCTTTCAGTCATGCAAGGCAGCCTTTATGAACTTACTGTCGAAAATAAGATAGTCACAAAATCACAAAACGAAATTTCCGAACAAATCAACAGAATCAATCAGATCATTAACTATCAGCTCAAACGATCAGTCAACACGCCAAACAATCCCTTTGCAAACTTTGTGAGCCTGCGACCTCTTTGTGAAAAGCTCATATCAACGTTAAATAAGGTTTACTACGGTCGTTCAATAGAGGCACAAATTGAACTTGAGCCATCACTTACATTTAAAGGGGACACAGATGACCTTCTGGAAGTATTAGGCAACCTTTTAGATAACGCTTATAAATATGGTAACGGACACGTTTTGATAAAAGGCAAGAGAGATAATAATCATTTAATTATAATGATAGAAGATAACGGCCCAGGCATTCCCAAAGACATGCATGCACTTGTCCTCAAACGTGGCGAACGAGCGGATACGTCAGTGAGTGGCCAGGGCATCGGATTAGCCATTGTAATCGATATTATTAGTCACTATGGCGGAAGCCTGAAACTTGAACGATCTTCATTAGGTGGCTTAGCCGTTGTCATTGAACTGTGAACTGTGAACTTTTCAATTTCTAAATTAAGGCACAATTAAGTCTAGAACCACCTGAGCCACGAGGTTTCAGAAATTCGCCCCATGAGAGGAATTACCCTAGGGGCTTTTTTATTTTATTTAAGCCATTTTATATAGCCATAAAATTTAAAGCAGCGTTTCTAACTTCAGCATGACCTTATCTGCAAACGCAGTAGTAGATAGAATCTCGACACCAGAGCCTGGCTTAGATAAATCACTGGTAGAGAAACCTTCTTGGAAAACACCCTGCATCGCCGTCCAAACTGCTTGAGCTTCTTCTGTCAGGCCAAAGCTCATATCCAACATTAGCGCTACTGAACCGATCATTGAATAAGGGTTTGCTTTATTCTGGCCGGCAATATCTGGCGCTGAACCATGCGAAGGCTCGTAATATGCTTTATCTGGCCCCATACAGGCTGAAGGCATCAAGCCTAGCGACCCTAAAATACCGCCACCCTGATCGCTCAAGATATCACCAAACATATTTTCCATAACCATCACGTCGAACTGACATGGGTTCAGGCATAAATGTGTCGCTGCAGCATCCACCAGCATATGAATAACTTTAACTTCAGGAAAATCGACCGCCACTTCTTCTAACACTTCATTCCAAAGAACAGAAGAGATGAGTACATTACTCTTGTGAATATTATGCAGTACTTTCTTACGTTTCATGGCTTCTTTGAAAGCAACCACGAGAATCTGGCGAATCTGGTCTTCATCATATTCCAGAGTCTCTTTTACATAACGTTTACCTTCAGGCGTTTTACCACTTTCTTTTCCACCAAAATACAAACCACCGATCAATTCACGGATCAGCATGATATCGATCCCCTCACCCACCACTTCTTTCTTTAAGGGTGAAAAGTGAGCCATGCCAGCGGGCAATGAAATCGGGCGGAAGTTTGCGTAGGTATTCAAACGACGACGCATGGGTAATAAAGCACCGCGTTCAGGACGTTCTTCAACCGGTATTTTTTCAGATGCTTCATGACTCAAGCCAATGGGACCTTTCAAAATAGCGTCTGCAGAATCACACAATTCTTTGGTTTCTTCAGGGAAAGATTTGCCATGAGAAAAATAAGCACTCGCACCAAAAGGGCCGTCAATGCAATCGAACTTCACATCTCTTTTTTGCTCGATTAATGTTAAAACACGTAAGGCTTGTTCTGTAATTTCTGGGCCAATACCATCACCAGCTAATACCGCAATTTTGTATGTTTGAGTCATATTATTTTCCTAAGGGTTGAACGTGGCGGGTATTGTAAAGATAGCGGCCCCTGTCTGGCAAATTTATGTCAGACCCTTTGATTTTATTTTTTAAGCTGGATGACCAAGCTCTTTCGTTTTAAATAATCACAATATTGTATTTCTAGCTGATGAGATGCCTTATATAGGACAGAATAAGTTGACTGCGAGCTCGCCTTTCGGTAACTTGCAATGCCTTTGTGGACAAGTTATTGCTCCACACTACAAGGCTTTAAATGTGAAAGGTTATTCTGGATTTATTTACTCAGAAAATACACTAAAGCCTTCTGAATATAATTTGTGTTGAGAATGAATAGCAATGGCGTATGAAAATATCATTTATGAAGCGAGAGGCCCTTTAGGTTTAATCACCTTAAACCGCCCTGAGAAATTGAATGCAATTTCTTTGGCCACGCTAGCAGAGCTTCATAGCGCACTTACCATCGCAGAAAGTGACCCTAAAATCCGAGTTATTGGTCTAACGGGTGCAGGCAAAAAAGCGTTTGCATCGGGTTCGGACTTAAACGAAGTCGAACATCGCGATATTAAAAAAGCCCTTGAGCCGATTGTTCAAGGTTTAGCCGAAAGAATGGAACGTGGTGAAAAACCCTCTATTGCCGCCATCAATGGTTTCTGCTTTGGTGGTGGTTTGGAATTAGCATTAGGTTGCGATATTCGTATTGGCACAACGACCTCAAAATTTGCAACACCTGAAGGCAAGCTGGGCATCATCCCAGGTGGTGGCGCAACACAGAGGTTGCCGCGTATTGTTGGCCGTGCAATGGGCATGGAAATGTTATTAATGGGTGAAACCATAGATGCTGATCGCGCTTACCAAATAGGCCTCATTACCCGCCTTGTCGAACCTGACGAATTAATTCCCATGTTAGAAAGCATGGCTGCTCATATCGCAGGTTTTGCGCCACTTGTACCTCAGTTTATGAAGTCTATGGTGAACTACGGCATGGAAGGCGGGCAACATGCCGGCCTGGCACTTGAGAAATTTGCACAAGCCGCCTTATGTGAAACCCAAGATAAAAAAGAAGGTTTGCGAGCCTTCTTGGAAAAACGCCCACCAAATTGGTCTGGACGTTAACCCCTGCAATGTTATAGATAGATTCTAATATCATAGGTAGATTCTAAGGCTTGGCGTTCACTCACTAAGCCTTTTTTATTGATATAATTAACTGAACAATCAAAAACAAAAAAGGACTTACTATCATGTCAAAAATAGCTTGGGTTGCCGGTGCCAGCGGTTTAGTTGGCCAACAATTAGTTGAACAATTATCCCAGGATGCTGATTTTACTAAAGTCATCGCATTTGTCAGAAAGCCTCTAGAGCTACCAATATTTCAACATGAAAAAGTTAAGCAGTTTGTTGTTGATTTTGAAAAACTGGTCGCACCTTCCACGGCAGTAGATGCTGTTTTTTGTGCCTTAGGCTCAACCACTAAAAAAACCCCACACTACGATGATTATTACCAAATAGACGTCACCTACCCTTATGAATTTGCCAAACTCGGCAAAAAAAACGGAGCACGCTTTTACGGGTTAGTATCAGCTCATGGCGCTAACTTAAGCTCATTATCTAGCTATTTAAAAATGAAAGGGCTGCTAGAAAAAGACCTGAGTAAACTTAACTACTCTAACGTGGTGTTTGCGCGCCCAAGCTTACTCAAAGGTGATCGAAAAGAATTCCGTTTACTCGAAAAACTGAGCGAGTCTGTCGTGAGCTTGATGCCGGGTAATTACAAAGCGATTCACGTAAAACATGTCGCAGCATCACTTATTGCCGCTGCCAAAAAGTCTTCAGAAAAAAAACGCGTACTCACATCAAAAGAGATGCAAAAGCCGGATAGAATCACTTTCCCTAAGCAACAGTAGGCAGTTCAATGAGCGACAATATACCAGATCAAGTTCAAGACAATATAGAGACGCTTATTGCTTCACGCAAAAGCATAATAATCTCTAGTTTAAATAAAGATAATGAAGTAGAAGTTAGCGCCACACCCTTCTTGAAAAAAGGGTCGTGTATTTATATTTTCATTAGTGAACTCGCATCCCATACTCAAAACATCACTTTTAACCCGATACTTAGTGTGATGCTAATTGAAGATGAACGAGATACTAAAAACGCCTTTGCCCGGAAGCGACTAAGTTATAAATGCACGGCTTCGCTTGTTGATAAAGCAACAAGCAGTTGGAGTGAGATACTAAATCAATTTGAAGAAACGCAAGGCAAAACAGTCAGTTTATTAAAACAGCTTCCTGACTTTCATCTATTTGAATTAAACATAATGTCGGGCAATTACATTGAAGGTTTTGGCAAGGCTTATCGTTTATTCGGTGAAGGTTTAAAGCAGATAGAATTGCAGACTAAATCTTAAGACGCGTTCAATGATCGGATATTATTTCCCCTCTAACCCTCGCCCCATTTAGCCAATAAGTCTTGCTCTATACCCAACTGATTCAAAATCCTGGCCACCACAAAGTCGATTAAATCATCAATTGTTTTGGGCTCATGATAAAAACCAGGGCTTGCTGGAATGATCACCGCACCCATTCTGGTCAACTTCAACATATGTTCTAAATGAATTTCTGAATAAGGCGCCTCCCTCGGAACAAGAAT
>CAXBDA010000055.1:0-21788 GCA_963974595.1 uncultured Oleiphilus sp.
CGACTTTCTGATCGCTGGTCATCCGAACTGGCTTTGATAAAGATATCAATGACTTTGTTGATTAAGCGATAAGCATCATCTGCCGTAGAGTCGGAATAACTGACCTTGATGTAACTCGCACCTAAGCCAGAGATTTTAAGCCTGTTACGAAGTTGGTTAATTTTCTGACCCAAAGCCTCTGCACTTTCAAAACCATCGAGACCATATACTGCCTCGACAGCTTCTTTTAAAATACGCGGAGAATACATCATCTCCTGAACCACTTTTGTTTGATTCTGAACGTTAGACTGAGCAGCCTGATTGCTTAACAGCGGTTTTAGGATATTTTGGTTGTCTGCAAAAATAGTAGCTGACACTTCAAATTTGGAAGACCAAAACATGCCCACAGCCAACACCGCAAAGCTAATAATGGCAAAGCCGAACAGGCACAAAAATTTACGTTGCCATGCTTCCCTGAAAACAACATTGACGTATTTTAGTATCAGCGAAAAGTCCATGTGTATTTAGAATCCTCTTTCGGGCACGGTAATGATGTCTTGTGGAAAAAGGATGTAGTTAGAATCGAGGATACCTTTTTCCAGAATATCATTTAGATAAATGGGGTAAACTTTCGACCCCTCTTCTGTTTGTCGATAAAGTTTAGACTTATCTGCACTGGCAAAAGGCGTCACACCCCCTGCTTCCAGAATCACATCTAGAACAGTAATACCTTTTCGGTAAGGAATGGAGCGCTGTGCAGCAACTGCTCCTGTCACACGGATACGGTGAATAAACTCGGCACTTGTCGGGTTTGACACAATAACGGTCACTTTTGGGTTTCGAATATAGCTGCTTAAGCGCTCTTCTATGATTTTTGACAGTTCATTCGTTGAGACGCCATCTACTTCAACATCACCCGCTAACGGTACAGAAATCTTTCCGTCGGGCCTTACCATGACAGAAACCGATAAGTCCGGGTTTCGCCAAACATTGACTTCAACCGCATCACCGATGCCTAATTTGTATTCATCGACAATACCAATGCTCGATTCTACGGGTTGTTCTGTGACGATGTTAGCTGTCGAACATGCTGCCAGAAAAAAAGCGACAGCCATTAAAGACAAAATTCTCATATTTACTCCTTTGTTTAAATTCCTATTTTCATATCTTTTTAAGCAATGTACCGCCTCAATGAGCAGTAGTTAATGCACGCCCTTACCCAGCAGCACCACTTCAACGGTCTGAATCACAATCAATACATCCATAAAAAAGCTATGATTTTTCACATAGTATAAGTCGTATTTAAGCTTCTGTCTGGCATCATCCACAGATGCGCCGTAAGGGTATTTCAATTGCGCCCACCCCATCAGGCCAGGTTTTACACGATGCCTTGCGTCGTAATAGGGTATTGTTTCTTTTAATTCTTCAACAAATTGAGGCCGTTCAGGTCTTGGGCCGACAAAACTCATATCCCCTTTAAATACATTATATAATTGCGGTAATTCATCTAAACGGGTATTTCTGATAAACGCACCCACACGTGTGACCCGAGCATCATTTTTAGTCGCCCAGACGGCTTTGCCATCTTTTTCTGCATCCTGGGTCATGCTTCTAAATTTATTGATAGAAAACTCTTTACCGTTTAAGCCTACCCGCACTTGCTTGTATAAAATTGGCCCGCTACTTTCCAAGCGAACGGCAATGGCCGTTAACAACATAAATGGCCATGTTAATAATAGTATGAAGCTTGCGATACTTAAGTCGAACATGCGTTTTAATACATCTCGAAGCTGGGAATAGACAAAACCATCTGAAAAAAGCGCCCAACTTGGCCTGAGCATACCGACTTCGATCTTTAATAGCTCTCTTTCAATGAAGGCCATGGGTTCCGTAATACGGATTCCGCGTAACTTACAATCGAGAAGTGCATCAGATGGAATATTGCCACCTTCACTTTTTCTGCGCTCATCGGGTGCGACGACAATTTCACTAATATTATGCTGCTTAACAAAGCTTGCCCAATCTTCAGGCTGAGCAATAATAAGACCGGAGTCGACCAACGTTTCGCCTTGCCCACATTCTATACACCCAAAAATCTGGAAACTGAGTTCAGCATCTTCAGGTCGAACCTTATCGAGTACTTGCTTAGCCGTGTTACCAGCACCAAGAATCACCACATGTCGACTGAGCTGGGCTAGATCGACCAATTTGTAAAACAACACACGCAGAATTAATACAAAAACAAGTGCAAAAAAGATGGCGAAAGCTAGCACGCCACGACCAAGATAAATGGAGGGAAACAGGTAATAGATAATAGTAAGACTAGCGGTACCCAGGAAAAAGTAAGCCACAATTGTTCTGAGTAGCATTCCGGTTAAACCTTCCCGAAAAATACTCGTATACACCCCCATGGCTAATGAGCAACAACTCATAACCACAGCAAATACAATTAATTGTATTTCAGGGTATTCGAGGTAAAGATTACCCGGGTTACTAGACCATATGTTACGAAGCTCTACCCCAGCTAATACCGCACACATTAAAAGGCCAAATTCAATTGCACCTAAAAATAAGAATTTTGTATGTAGGTAGTGATTTAACACTCGTACATGAGCCACTAGCATTCACCCTGAATGAAATTTCAACCAATAAATATCGTTGATTGAGTTAGGTCTAAAAATTATATTTATACGCTTCATGATAGACTATTTCTTTAAATTATCTGCTCTCTACTTTACTATTCTGTGGGTTTACGGCAGCTAAACAAAAATCCGGCTGCATTATGCAATATTATTATGTTTTATTTAAGCCACAATTTGTGTCATTCCGCATTTAAACAAGTCATAGGGTAGTGAATCACCATGAAAAACACCCCTCGCATATGCATCATTGGGCAGGGTTATGTAGGTCTTCCTCTTGCTGTTGAGTTTGGCAAGCATTACCCAACGATTGGCTTCGATACCTTGGAAGTGCTTGAAGCTGCGGGAACTAAATGGAACTTTTTACCCTTCCGCCCCGGTTTGGTTGGAGGGCACTGTACTACGCTTGAGTCCTATTGATTGATAAACGCTCGAATTTACAAAGTATTAGACAAGCGTCTAGACTGGTAATATAAATTTGATGGATCATTCATATCAAGCCCTATTGATTAACAAGATTGATCGGCACTATTCACAACACTAATACGAGCATAATGCACGATGACTAAAAGCAAAGGCCTTAGCCCCTCTTTAGATAATCCGTTTCAAGAAAAACAAGAATTGGATTTCAGAATTCCCGGACAAAATGTTGAAAACCCCGGTTTGTATGAAGCGACTCTAAAAAAGGGTTACGACTTGATGCAACGACCTCGCAAAGCCGCTGGCGTCGATGCTATCACACGCCAACATAGTAAAAAACGGATGACAATTTGGGAGCGGATTTCGGTTCTCACCGATGAAGATCCGACGGTGTTATTCCAGAACTGGGGCAAAAACCTGGATGGCGCATCTATTGTTACGGCTATTGTCAAAATAGACGGCCGAGACATTGCCCTTTATGGCCACGACTTTACGGTTCGTGCAGGTTCCATGGACGCAACCAACGGCAAAAAACTCGCTCGTTTAATGGAGCTAGCCGGAAAACGTAAAATCCCCTTAGTCGGCTTAAATGATAGTGCAGGTGCCTATGTTCCTGCCGGTGTTGGTGGCTTAGACGGTTATGCCGAGGCCTTTACAGCCTTAAGAAAGATTAGTGGCGTCGTCCCCAGCATTATGTGCATGTTTGGCTTTAATGCGGGTGGTGGATCTTACCTTCCACGCCAAGGCAGTTTTATGATCCAGGCAAATGACACCTTCTTTGGTTTAACCGGGCCGGGGGTCGTTAAAAGCGTGTTAGGTGAAGATGTCACACCCGATGAACTCGGCGGCCCCGGTGTTCATAGCCAAAGCGGTGTCACAGATTTTGTTGTGAAAGATGAAATCAGCGCGCTTAAGAAAGTTCGTCAATTACTTAAATATCTACCTGATCACAATAGTCAATTATCACCATTTCAGCCGACCTCTGACCCGATTGATCGCAAAACCTGGGATATCGATATTCTCTTGAAAAAGGCTTTCAACAGCCCGACAGGTTTTAATACCCCTATTGATGTGACGATCATGATTCAGCAATTATGTGATCATGGTGACTTTATTGAAATCCAAGAAGAGCGTGCCCGCAATACCGTCACAGCACTAGGTAGAATGGGTGGCAATGTGATTGGCTTTTTAGCGAATAACAGCGCCGTGGCTTCAGGCCAGATTGATATTGATGCTGCTTATAAAAATGCCCGCTTTATTCGTTTCTGTAACTTATATAACATTCCTATGATTTTCATGGAAGATACCACGGGGTTTCTTCCTGGAAAAGACCAAGAAGCCAAAGGCATTGTGCAGGCAGGCCGTGCCATGCTCGACTCGATTATCGACCTGCGCACACCTCGTTTCTTAGTTATTATTCGTAATGCCTTTGGCGGGGCATATGCGTCGTATAACTGCTACCCGACAGGTGCCGACTTCGTGATTGCCCTGCCTTCTACCCGCGCTGCGGTGATGGGCCCAGCCGGTGTTGAATTCGTTTATAAAGATGAGATGAGAGCGATTCGTGCCGCAGTTAAAGCAGGTAAACAAACAGCCTTGTGGGCAAAAGAGGAAGAAGCGAAACTTATTAAACAGTATGAAGAGCTATTATTGAATCCGAACGAGGCATTAAGCCTTGGTTCGATTTCTCAAATTGTGATGCCAAGAGATTTACGCAAAATCCTTTGTGAAAATATGGACTTTCATTTAAGACACTATACACCCGAACCCTTTAGCAGCGTTCAGAGGGAGTTTTATTAAGATGAGTAATGAACATTACCTACAAAACCCACTGGTCCATCAAGATCGTCAACTCGCCAAACATACCAGCACATGGATTCAACGTTTTGGGTGCAATGACACTCGCCCCTTAATCATTTGTCGCGGCCCTATTCGAAAAGAGGCAATGGATGTTTTTGAAGAAATGGGTATAGACTACTACGGCATTTTGTTATCTGAAAAAGACAGCATTGTTTATCAAAACGCCTTGGCACCTGAACTTCGCCAGATTAACGACCCTAAACGCATTCATCGCGTACCAGATTACACAGGTAACGACAAAGAAGAGCGTAATCAGCGAATCGCTCAAATTATTCGTATCGCAAAAGAGAACAACTACAACGCTATTTTTGCCGGTTATGGTTTCATGGCCGAAGATGAAAATATGGTTGGCGCCATGGAAGCAGCAGGCCTTAACTTTATTGGCCCTTGCTCAAAAACGGTTCACAAAGCGGGCCTAAAAGATGAAGCCAAACGAACCGCATTGCAAGTCGGCGTGAGTGTCACGCCCGGCATTAACAATTCAACTGCCTTAACGGTGCTGAAAAAGCACCCTGATGAAAAAGCCTTGTTTGCTTTAGTGAAAACTGAAAATCTATCACTGGACCAAGCAGCATTTGATGCCGCTGAAACCTTAGCGGATAAAGCCGATGTTGTGCTTGAGGCCGCTTACCAGAAAGGTATCGACTTATATACTACCGCAGAACTGCAAGAGACTATTCGTGAACAGGTCATCGAAATCGGTAAACAATATCCTGAAAACCGCGTTCGTTTAAAGTGTATTGGCGGTGGTGGCGGCAAAGGCCAGCGAATATTACCTCCCCCAGTAAGTTTTATTGGCGATATTGAGTCACGCCTTAATCAAATGGCCGACCAAGCCCCGTCGCTTGTGCTTGAGATTCTTAATGAAGTTAAAGCAACCGGACAAGGCGATAACAAAAATATTCTTGTCGAATTGAATATTGAAACAACTCGCCACCAAGAGATACAGGTGATCGGTAATGGCGAATGGAGCCTGGCACTCGGTGGCCGTGACTGCTCTTTACAAATGCATGAACAAAAACTGCTTGAAATCTCTGTCACCACAGAAGATCTTCAACAAGCATTAACAGACTCACTAAATGCAGAGCGCGACCAAGAGTCCAAGGTTCTGAGCCAGGACTTAAAAACCCTTCAAGCCATGCAAACTGAATCTGAAAAGTTTGCCAAAGCTGTCGGCTTGGACAACGTATCGACCTTCGAGTGCATTGTTGATCGCGACCAGCATTTCTTTATGGAAATGAATACACGTATTCAGGTTGAACACCGTGTGACCGAGCTATGCTATCAACTAAAATTTGTTAATCCTGAAAACCCTGATGACTTCTTCATCGTTAAGTCTCTGGTTGAAGCCATGGTTTTACTGTCCGTTCATGGCAAGCGTTTGCCCAAGCCTGAACGATTATTACGCCATTGTGCTTCTGTCGAAGCGCGCTTAAATGCTACAAACCAAGCTTTAGCGCCTCATGCAGGAGGCTTAATTGAATATTGGTCTGATGCAACAAATGGCGAAATTCGGGATGACCAAGGCATCAGCCTGCATAACCCGGATACTGACATGTTCATGACCTATCATCTTGCAGGAGCTTACGATAGCAACATTGCCCTCCTGCTAACTGTGGGCAACAAGCGCCAAGAAAGCTTTGAGAATATGGCTGAAGTTCTACGTACTACGAAGTTAGAAGGTAAAGATCTAGAAACCAATCTTTCCTTTCATTATGGCTTAGTGAATTGGTTGCTGGGTGAAACTGTCCATGCTCGCCCAACCACACAATTTATTGTGCCTTATATAACCGCAGTAGGTGCCTTGAAACGCGAAGCACAGCAATTCGATTTAAATACGGTATATCGAAACGTTTGCCAGGATGAATTAAAACAAGCATCGAACGAAGAAGAAAATGCGTCATTACAGAAAATATTGCAACGTAAGCAGTTACTTTTAACCCGCCCAATCGAATTATTGATGCGCGAACCTCACCTACTTTCGGGCTGGTTAAGCTTGCATCAAGCTGACTTTTCACATGAGAAAAAATCGAAACTTAGCTGGACTCGAAACCCGATCAATATCTTGGCTGACACTTATCATTACCTCAACATGAATTATCGACCCAACAATCATCGTAAACTCCCGCCTGCCTCGATGATCTGGGACCACGATAATGACATCTTGTCTGATGCTGTTAACTTCTACGACAGCCTTGATAATAAACTTGCAGACCATAAAGTTGAAATTACTAAGTTCACCGATCTAACAAAGCTACTCAAAGGCAAAGCGCCTGCGTGTTTTGATAAAGAAACATGGCTGTCAATTCAGTCGGCACACGCCGGTTATCAAGCTGGCTGTCAAATTTTGCTTTTATTACCTCATCTCGCCTTACAAACCGACTTCTTTGATCTTTATGTTAAAGATGACTTAAGCATACAGATTCCCGAGAGCCTGACAAACAAAGACTATCAAACGGAAATGGCTAAAGTACTTGTACCACCGCCAACAGCAAAAGGCGATGAGATTCTGGCAAGTTCTGGCGGCATGTTTTATTCAAGAGAAGCACCGGGTACACCGCCATTCATTGAGGAAGGCGATCATTTTGAAGCAGGCCAAGCACTTTATATTGTTGAGGTCATGAAGATGTTTAACAAGATAACTGCACCTTTTTCCGGAAAGATTGAGAAAGTGTTACTCACCGATGATGGCACTATCATCAAAAAAGGTGAGCCTTTGTTTAAGATCGTACCTGATGAAAAGGTCATTATCGAAACCCCGGAGGAAGTGTCTGCACGACAAAGCAAAGCATGCATCGAGTTTCTGAAACGCATTGCCTAATTAGAAAGTAAAGAATTGGAGAACAAAAAATGATAACAGGGCTAGACCATATCGCGATAGCGGTTGCAGATTTAGATAAATCAATCGAACGCTTCGCAAACGATTTTGGCTTGGATTTAAAAGGCCGTGAAGATGTTGCAGAAGCAAAAACAAGTGCCGCTTTTTTACCCATTAAAAACAGTAATATTGAATTGGTTCACCCACTAAACGGTGAAGGCCCTATTCAAAAATATTTAGATAAAAATGGCCGTGGAGGCATGCATCACCTTTGTTTTAGTAGTGACAACATTGAAGAAGATGTAGAGCGTTTAAAAACCAAAGGCTATGAGTTCCTTTCTGATAAGCCTAGTTTAGGGGCGCATAATTGCATGGTTATTTTTATTCATCCAAAAAGTACTGACGGTGTGTTGATTGAATTGAATCAGCCGATGCCCTTCGACGGGACTCAAGGAGCGTAACTCTCTCGCTCAGGGACCGAAAATATAGCTCAGGTCACACAATTAACTTGAACAAACCGGAATATCATTATGCCTGACAAACAAACTGCATCTGACAAAAAAGCACAATTGAAAGCATGGGAAGAACTGGCTACCAAGCAAATGAAAGGTCGCCACCCGGATGATCTGAGCTGGCAAACCCCCGAAGGTGTGCCAATCAAAGTGCTTTATACAAAAGCAGATACTGAAAAACTCAAACATAATGATACACTTCCGGGTATGGCGCCTTATGTGCGAGGCCCTATGGCGACAATGTATGCAGGCCGCCCTTGGACTATTCGCCAGTACGCAGGGTTTTCAACGGCAGAAGAATCAAACGCTTTTTATCGTAAAAACCTAGCCGCAGGCGCTCAGGGTATTTCCGTTGCTTTTGACTTGGCCACCCACCGTGGTTACGACTCGGATCACCCTCGTGTTACCGGTGATGTCGGTAAAGCGGGTGTCGCAATTGATTCTGTCGAAGATATGAAAGTCTTATTTGACGAAATCCCTCTGGATAAAGTATCCGTTTCGATGACCATGAATGGCGCAGTCCTGCCTATTCTGGCTAGTTATATCGTCGCGGCAGAAGAACAAGGCGTTGACCAAGCAACACTTTCTGGCACCATTCAGAACGACATTCTGAAAGAGTTTATGGTCAGGAACACCTACATATACCCACCTTTGCCCTCTATGAAAATCATAGGCGATATTATCGCTTACACGTCTCAAAACATGCCTCGCTTTAATAGCATTTCTATTTCGGGCTACCATATTCAAGAAGCAGGGGCAGATGCTGCTTTAGAGCTAGCGTATACATTAAGTGATGGTCGTGAATACGTTCGCACAGCAATTAATGCCGGTTTGGATGTCGATACATTTGCCCCGCGTTTATCATTCTTCTGGGGTATCGGCATGAACTTCTACATGGAGATCGCCAAGCTAAGAGCAGGTCGTTTATTGTGGGATAAAATCATGAAAGATTTTAAGCCTAAAAACCCAAAGTCCTCAATGCTTCGAACCCACTCGCAAACATCGGGTTGGTCCCTGACTGAGCAAGACCCTTATAACAATGTTATTCGCACAACAGTCGAAGCCATGGCAGCAGTATTTGGCGGAACCCAGTCGCTGCATACCAATGCCTTAGATGAGGCGGTGGCTCTACCGACTGAATTTTCAGCTCGTATTGCGCGTAACACCCAGATTATTCTTCAAGAAGAAACCGGCATTCCACATGTCGTTGACCCTTGGGGCGGCTCTTATATGATGGAAAGCCTCACGCAGGACTTGGCCGACAAAGCCTGGGCGTTAATCGAAGAAATTGAAGCCAATGGCGGCATGGCAAAAGCCATTGAGCAAGGTATTCCGAAACTACGCATCGAAGAAAGCGCCGCTAAAAAACAAGCGCGCATAGATCGTGGGGAAGATGTGATTGTCGGTGTAAATAAATACCAGCTCGATCATGAAGACGATCTGGATTTCCTCTTAGTCGACAACGTGGCTGTGCGTGACTCTCAAATCAAAGGCTTAGAAAAAATTCGTGCATCACGCGACAGCGCTGCCGTTGAAAAAGCCCTTTCAGCCCTAAGTGAATCAGCTAAATCAGGCGAAGGGAATTTATTGGCACTGAGTATTGATGCCGCAAGATTAAGAGCCACCGTGGGTGAAATATCCGACGCGCTTGAAGATGTTTATGGCCGTTATCAAGCTCAATCTAAAACCATTAGTGGCGTATATGGCTCTTCTTTTGAAAATGATGAAGACTGGAAACATATCCAGGATGACATCGAAAAATTTGCAGAAACCCATGGTCGTCGCCCGAGAATGCTGGTGTGTAAAATGGGCCAGGATGGTCATGACCGAGGCGCTAAAGTGATCGCAACCTCTTTCGCAGATGCCGGTTTTGATATCGACTTATCACCTATGTTCTCAACACCTGCCGAAGCCGCCAAACAAGCGGTCGAAAATGACGTACATGCTGTCGGTGTTAGCTCACAAGCTGCCGGACATAAAACCCTGATTCCAGAGCTGATCGCTGCACTCAAAGCAGAAGGTGGCGATGATATTATCGTCGTTGCGGGTGGTGTTATTCCTAAACAGGATTACGATGCGCTTCATACTGCCGGAGTGAAGGGAATATTTGGCCCAGGTACCAAAATACCGGTGAGTGTAAAGCAGGTATTGAAAGCCATTGAAGAGGCGAGTGCTTAAATATCATATCTCATTGAGTAGCCTGCCCTGAGCTCGAAATGCGCTAGATGAAACGCAGAGTTTAATTTGAAACACCCTTCGACGAGCTCAGGAACCGATATATTTAGCTCAGAGATCAAAGAACAAAAAAAGGCTCACTATGACCATCGATCTAGCACAACTGAAACAAGGTAATCGCCGTGCATTAGCAAAGGCAATCACCTTAGTCGAAAGCACGCTAGATGCGCACCGTGAACAAGCACAAGACCTCCTGAACAACCTTCTTCCCTATACAGGAAATAGTTTACGCATCGGTATTAGCGGCGTTCCCGGTGTTGGCAAATCGACCTTCATTGAAGCTTTTGGTCAACACCTGATCGCTCAAGGTAAAAAGATTGCCGTTCTCGCTGTTGACCCAAGTTCCCCCTTGCGTGGTGGCAGTATTCTGGGTGATAAAACCCGTATGGAATACTTATCTCGTGAAGCCAATGCCTTTATCCGGCCTAGCCCAAGTGCAGGTGCCTTAGGGGGGGTTGCTTTAAAAACCCGAGAAACCATGATGTTATGTGAGGCGGCAGGTTATGATGTCATTTTAGTTGAAACAGTCGGCGTTGGTCAGTCTGAATACGATGTTGCCTCTATGGTTGATTTCTTTATGGTGCTAATGCTGCCTAACGCGGGAGATGACCTGCAAGGTATTAAACGCGGCATTATGGAATTAGCCGATGGTTTGGTTATTAATAAGAGTGATGGCGATCATAAATTAGCAGCCGAACAAACCAAACAGCATTATCAAAATGCCTTCCATCTATTAAAGCACGATGGCTTCTGGACACCCCCCATTCTCACGTGCTCTTCTTTGGAAAATCAAGGCATAGAAGACATTTGGATTATGCTGGAAGACTATCAGGAAAAAAGTTCATCTACCTTAGTACGAACTGAGAACGGTCAACACAAAAATGCATTTGATAACAAACGTGCAAAACAAAATAGCCAATGGTTAAAATCTTTAGTGCACGACATGCTAGAACGAAAGCTTTATCAAAACCCTCACGTTAAAGCGACGCTTCCGCAATTAAAAAATGCCGTACGTCAAAATGAGATGACCCCCTACTCAGCGGCAAAAGCCATTATTAATCTTTTAGGCAAAAATGGGGTCGCCTGAAAAATGGTATGAAAAATGGGGTCGGTGACGAATGATAAAATGAAAAATGGGGTCGGTGACGAATGATAATTATTCTCAACCATCACCAACCCCATTATTTATCCCTGTATTATTTTTTAAACGAACACCTTACCAAACAACACAAAATAACATTTGATAATAATTATCATTTAGTAAATAATATCGCCATGTCATTCAAGAGGTGGTTTTATGTTAGTCTGTGTTTGCAATGGGGTCAGCGATAAACAAATCGATGCAGCACTTGCCAGTGGCTCCTCAAGCTTTAAAGAGATTAAGTCCGATTTGGATATTGGCAACTGTTGTGGTCAATGCGTTCCCTTTGCCAAAGACATGGTGAGCGATAAGATAAGTGAAATTCAAGCAACACAGACATTTCATCTAGCACAAGAAATACACTTCTAATTTTTCTTTTCAATATCTTCTATCTACTTCCTACTTCACTTTCATATTTGAGACACTTATACTCTTTTGATCAATAAAAAAGGGAATGTGTCATGAAAGGTGATAAACAAGTTATTCAACACCTCAATACCTGTCTGGGTAATGAATTAATCGCAATTAATCAGTATTTTCTGCATGCCCGCATGTTCAAAAATTGGGGTTTAGGCGAACTCAACGAACATGAATACAAGAAATCTATTCAGGATATGAAGCAAGCTGATAGGCTTATTGAGCGTATTCTGTTTTTAGAAGGGATTCCAAACTTACAAAAGCTTGGCAAAATAATGATTGGTGAAGACACCAAAGAAATGCTGTCTTGTGACCTAAAACTCGAAACGTCCTCTATCAAAGACTTACGTGAAGCCATTATATTTTGCGAATCGGTTTCCGACTATGTGACGCGTGATATCCTTAGAAAAATATTAGCCGATGAAGAAGAGTATCTAGACTGGCTAGAAACCCAACTAGCCTTGATTGAGAGTATTTCCATAGAAAACTACCTGCAATCCATGATGGATTCATAATTCGAGGAGAATTATAAAATGAAAGGTAAAGCCAAGGTTATCCAAGTACTTAATGACCTTCTTGCAGGTGAATTAACCGCTATTGATCAATATTTTGTGCATTCGCGCATGTATGAAGACATGGGCTTGAGTAAGTTATTTGAACGTCTTGGTCATGAGCATGAAGAAGAAACCGATCATGCTGACCAGATGATTAAACGCATACTATTTTTGGAAGGTAAACCTGATTTAGCGAAACGTGAGCCACTTAATGTCGGTGATACGGTTCCTCAAATGTTAAAGAATGATTTAGACCTTGAGTACTCAGTCATTGATAATCTAAAAGCTGCAATAGCGTTGTGCGAGCGAGAGCAAGACTTCGAAACCCGAGAAATGCTGCTTAAACAGCTAGAAGATTCAGAAGAAGATCATGCCTATTGGCTTGAAAAACAATTAGGCCTAATCGATAAAATTGGCTTACCTAATTATCTTCAGTCTCAGATGTAAATTCAATTAAAGATCAGATCAATCAGAAAAGTGGACTATAAAGTTCACTTTCTTCACTCAGCCGCCAAAATTTTCAAAGCAACACCCGCAGCAGCCGTTCTATTCTCAACACCCAATTTTGGGAAAATCATTTCAAGATGTTTGTTTACCGTTCTCGGGCTCATACTCAAAATTTCAGCCGTTTCACGGTTACTTTTTCCGTTGGCAATCCAAAATAACACATCCGACTCACGTTCAGTTAAATCCAGCTTGGAACGAAGCAAGGCAGCTTCTGTAGGTCGGTTACCATCGATCAGTTTGATTAACCAATCACCATTGCTGTGTTGGCCGACAAAACGAAGCGACAAGGGATAATCTACTTCATCTAATGTCAAAGCTTCATCCAAGATTCTCGGTTTTGACAGCCAGTTTTTAAGCTGCTGACAAAACGAGCTTGTTAACTCTCTGCCATTAATTTTTGCCTTTGCGAATAAGGCATAAGTTTGCGGGGTTGCCCAGCGCACATCCCCCACTTCACTTGCTGTAAAAAGGTGTTGACCAGTACTATCCAGGGCACTTTGTGCGCTTTTGGTTAAACGGGCATTCGTTAAATGCACCTTCATTCGAGCAATCAGTTCCGCAGGATTTATAGGCTTGATAAGATAATCAACGCCACCCACTTCTAAACCACGCACAATATCATCAGTATCCGACAAACCAGTCATAAAAATCACCGGAATATCTGCAAGTTCTGCATTGGCTTTTAGTTGTCTGCAAGTTTCAAAACCATCCATCACGGGCATGACCGCATCTAATAAGATCACATCGGGCCGAATACGTTTGGCTATGGTTAATGCTTGGCGACCTTCTAAAGCAACTAATACATCTAAACCTTCCGTTTCCAAAGCATCATTAATCAAGCTTAAAGCATCAGGAGAATCATCTACCACCAAGACAATATCTGTTTGATTTAATTCGGTCATGGTTTGGGTAACTCCAAGGAAGTCGCTAATTGTTCAAACTGAAAGTGCTGACACAAGTTATTTAAATAATCATAAAACTCAACAGAGATTAATTCCGCGTCCTTCACTTGTGCAAGCGTTTGCGTCACACCTTTACGATACCCCATTTCTGCATAGGCTTTTAATTCACGAATCAAAGCATGATCGGGAACATCATAGTGCAGTTCACTACTTATTAGGCTGCTACTCAATAAAGCACCCTTTACCGCATTCTGTTGCGCGTTTTGAGTAATCCAATTGAGTTTAAGGTAGTGGGCTAATTTATCTAACAGTGCACTATTGGTAATGGGCTTTACAAGGTAATCATTGTAGCTGGCTTTATCTTGGCTACTCTGGTCAGGCAATTGTGCATTAGCTGACAACATTAAAATTGGTGCTCGAATCCCCTTTTCGCGAAGCATCGTGGCTAACTCTAAACCAGTTTTACCTGGCATTGAGACATCCAGAATAAACAGATCTGGTTTGGCTGCATCTAATAACTGAATACAGGAATCGGCATCAAAGGCCTCTAGAGTGGTAAACCCGAGAGGGATAAGTAAGTCTGATAAAAAACCTCTTAAAACCGGGTCATCATCCACTAAACAGAGTGTCCGCTGATGCCCCTCATAACCCACCACTTTGGCTTTTATACTTTCTTCTTTCTCTTGGGCATTGATCCATGGCAACATCACATTAATTTTAAAACAACTGCCTTTACCCAATTGAGATTCAACTTGAAGGTCCCCACCCATAATGTCAGTGAGTAGTTTCACAATAGTTAAGCCTAAACCCGTACCTTGAACATTCGGAGTGTGGGCATTTCGAACCCGCTCAAAGGGATCAAAAATGCGCGCCAAAGATTCTTCATCAATTCCTGAGCCACTATCGCTAATGGTAAATTCGGCAATTTGAGAACGATATTTGACTGAAAAATCGACGGATCCCTCTTGAGTATATTTTACCGCATTTGATAATAGATTGATTAGGATTTGCCTTAAGCGCTTTTCATCGGTCATCACAATTTTGGGCAGACGGCCTTCAGCTGAATAATTAAAGTGAATACCTTTCTGGCTTGCCTGCATATTAAACATATTCGCCAGTTCTTCTAGTAACTCTGGCAAGAGTACGCGATTACGATATAACTCTAAACGCCCGGCTTCAATTTTTGAAATATCCAACAAACCTTCAATTAAGTCTGCTAAATGCTGACCACTGCGATGAATAATATTTAAACCACGCGATTGCGATTCGGGTAAATCTGGTTTTTCAGACAGAAGCTGAGCATAACCCAAGATAGATTGCAGCGGGGTACGTAACTCATGACTAATCCCGGACAAATAACGACTTTTGGCATCATTGGCTTTCTCTGCCTGATCTTTAGCGTGTTGCAACTCTATATCGGTTTTTTCATGCGCATCGATTTCACGCATTAATTTACCTGTCTGACGATTGGATTCCATCTGGGCAAGCACTCGGCTCTCGTGTGCTAATAAAAACAGCCATGAAATAATCCCGGTGACAATTAAAAAGATAAAAAACAATGTCCACAAAGCCTGTTCCAAAATTAACTGTTCAGAAACCGTTTCGGGCAGCATATGTTTATACACTAAAGCCAATAATGCCGCATTGATGAGATTAGTCGTGATGAGCAAACCTAAAAATCGACCAAGACGGGAGTTAATCAGTGCAACAGATTTCCCCGTCATAAACTTGCGTAAGAAATTAGCGAACTGACGAGACAAACGGGCTTGCGGTTTACAACTGTCTAAACACCTCACGTCTAAAGAGCAGCATAAAGAACAAATCGGCTGAGCATAAACACTACAGTAGCTCATATCTTCTTGTTCAAAACTATTATCACAAATACCACACACAAGGTTTGTGTACTTGGTTTCAGGTAAATGAGATTGAGCTTCTTCAATATAAGGAATAAGTTCTGGCGACTGCCTTGCGAGATAATATTTTCCTTTGGTGATATACGCTAAAAATGGTACTGAAATAAAACACACAAACAGGCTAACAAAATGGCTTAGATTCGCAGTCAACTCACCAAATACACCTAGATAACTGATCATACCAAGGGTGGTAGCAAGCACCATCGATACCGTTCCTACCGGATTAATATCGTATAAGTGCCCCCGTTTAAATTCTAAGCCTTTCGGACTTAAACCTAAGGGTTTATTGATCAAAAGATCTGCGGATAAAGAGCCCAACCAACTCACCGCCACGATGGCAAAAATACCTAATATAGCTTCCAATACCTTATGGATACCAAGCTCCATCAAGATCAAGGCAATCGTGACATTAAAGACCAACCACACTACGCGCCCAGGATGACTATGGGTTGCACGAGAGAAAAAGTTTGACCAAGCAATTGAGCCGGCATAGGCATTGGTGACATTGATCTTCATTTGAGAGATCACCACCATAATGGCGGCTAAGACTAATGCAGAAGTGGGTGACTGGGTAATATAAGCAAAGGCCCTTTGATACATAAATGTCGGATCACTCGCCATGTAATACGATGCGCCTTCGATAAAGGCCAAATACGCGATAAATGAACCAAAGAGCATTTTAACAAGCCCAATAGAAATCCACCCTGGGCCCGCAAAGACTAACCAAAACCACCATTCCCGTTTATTTTGTTCTGTTTTCTCCGGCATAAATCTCAGGTAGTCTACCTGTTCGCCAATCTGGGCAACTAAAGCGAAGAATACAGAGGCAGCCGCACCAAATAATAGCCAGCTAAACTCTTGTGCTTGCGGCATAGTTTCAGGCGCATAAGCCGTCCATGCATTTAGCTTTTCGATTTCAAAATACACGACAACAACAATGGCAGAAATTTGTAGGATCAACCAAAGTGACTGAGTCCCAACTTGAAATTTACTAATAGCAGTAATACCACGCATCACGATAGGTATCACAGCCACAGAACTAAGGAAATAACCTATAGAAAGCGGTATACCGAATAAGGCTTGCAGTGCAGAAGCTAGAATAGCGGCTTCTATAGCAAAAAATATAAAGGTAAACGATGCATAAATAAGCGAGGTAATCGTTGAACCCAAGTAACCAAAACCTGCTCCGCGAGTCAGTAAGTCAATATCTAAACCATGTTTGGCTGAATGATAAGCAATGGGGAAACCGGTAATAAAAAATACTGCTGCCACTACAAACATAGCGACGACGGTATTCACAAAGCCATAACTAAGTGTCACGGCCGCGGCAATACTTTCTAAGGCTAAAAATGCTGTCGCGCCCAGCGCTGTTTTTCCGACACGACTAATACTCATATGCCGAGCTTTGCGTGCGGTAAAGCGTAAAGCAAAGTCTTCAAGTGTCTGGTTGGCCACCCACTGATTATAATGGCGACGAACTTTTAAAATTTTTTGCTTGGCAGCGCTCATAAAAGACTTTTTCTATTAGATATATAAATTCGATCCCTGAACGATACTTTCCGGTCCCTGAGCGTTTAAAACATCACTTCTTGGGTTTATGCTTTTTTAACTGATAAGCAACCAAGAGCACGGTGGCGACGACTGCTAAAGCGACTTCAAGCAATCCTATATGGCTTTCACCAGCATGCACCTGACCTGCCGCATGGAGCCCCTCATGGGCAAAAGCTAAACTGGTAACGATAAACCCTAAAACTATGAATGTGATTTTTTGAATTAATTTCATTTTCTTCTCCTTAAATTAAACAACCGCTTTCGCAGGTGGAATGGTCTTCGTTTCGAGCATGCCTTCAGTCATAATAAATTGAATAATATCATCCAAGCCTTGGGCTTTCTTCAAATTAGCAAACACAAATGGGCGATCACCACGCATTTTCTTGGCATCCTGATCCATCACATCTAAAGACGCCCCGACCAAAGGTGCTAAATCAGTTTTGTTGATAATCAATAAGTCAGATTTGGTAATGCCAGGGCCACCCTTGCGTGGAATTTTATCACCGGCTGACACATCGATAACGTAAATAGTCAGGTCTGATAATTCAGGGCTAAAGGTCGCACTTAAGTTATCCCCCCCACTTTCAACAAACACAAAATCTAAATCGGCATGTCGCGCCATTAATTGATCAATGGCAGCCAAGTTCATAGAGGCATCTTCACGTATGGCCGTGTGCGGACAACCACCGGTTTCAACACCAATAATTCTATCGGCTTCCAAGGCTTCATGGCGGGTTAAAAAGAGTGCATCTTCTTGGGTATAAATGTCATTCGTCACAACAGCGATATTATAATAGTCTTTCATTGCTGCACATAGAGAGCGTAATAACGCTGTTTTACCTGAACCTACCGGACCACCGACACCGATTCGTAGAGTTTGTTTTTTTGGCATATTCATCTTTTCCTATTTAAGCTTGTTTAATTTTTTATAATAATGGGGTCTAACTGTAGGGGTGCACCCACGTGTGCGCCCTTGACGCTAACCATTAACCAACTTCGATGGTAGAATCGGGCAGACACGCGGGTCTGCCCCTACAATGCGGTTGAATAGTTTATATTTACGATCTAAACAGCCGACTATATTGTGTTTCATGCAGTGCGCTAGCAATGGCTAAGGCCGGTAAGCCGCCACCAATATCATCTTCTTTAACACATTCCGCTGCGTCTAATACTTCACCTAAAACGGGTTGCAGTAGCACTAGTAATTGCTGCGCCTGAGTTTGCCCTAGTGGTACTAGCTTAGTTGCCGCTGCCACCTGATTTTCTAACCATGACCATGTCAAACCCATGGCGGCTAAACGATAAGGAATACCCCATTGCTGAGCACATAAACCGAAAAGCATGACAAAACTAATATCATTCACCGTGCCGCCTTGGCGCGTTAATTCTTCTAAAAAGTCGAGTTCGAAATCCAAGCTTTTTAATAAACGCAACAAAGCTTCACCCATTGCAGTATCACTTAGCCTTAGTTCTTTTGTTTCTCGTGATGCTAGCAATAAATCATTCAAATAAAGTAAACGCAGCCAATCTTTATTTTCTGTTGCCCGCATCACTTCACGCAGTATGGGTAAATCGACACGTGCTATATTTTCATGCAACTGGAGTCTTATCCAGCTTTCGACATCGGCAACCTTTTTCAACCAGGCACATTCAACGGCGTATTCCAAACCTTGAGAAAAAGCATACCCCCCAACTGGTAGGCTTACGCTGCTTATTTGCAATAAGCGCGCTAGGGCAAGGTCTTGATTCATATTCATTTTTTAGTGCTCATGTCCATGCGAATGCCCTGCCTGGCTATACGCACCCGACTCTGGTTCAAATACTTTGTTTTCGTGGCTCACCACTAAGCCTAGTAAATGTACCATTTCCTCCAAAACATAATCGGGTTTAATACGTAACCAACGCTCACCGACTTGCACTTTGACATGTCGATTCCCCAAGTGATAACACGCCCGCGAAAAAGTCTGCCAATCATCACAACTGGCATGGGCGGCTGGCTCTTCTGCCCCTTTCACTTGAACAATCTTGCCACACTCTGCTTTGAGGAACTCACCGACCAAGAGCGGTTTTCCGCGTTCAAGGAACACACGCACCTCGGTACCAGACTCACTTTCTAAGCGCAAACGGCCTTTGTTACGCTGATCATACTCAAGCACAATTGTCTCTGCGACAGGCTCATGACAGTGCAAACCTAAACGTTCATAAACTTCTAACATAATGTATTTCCAACAACCGATTAAAATAACGTATAAAGCTGAGCCAAAGGTAAAACCGTCGCGGGCTCACAGCTTAGCAATTCACCATCAGCGCGCACTTCATAGGTTTGCGGGTCAACGCTGATGTCTGGCATCCAGTCATTCAAAACCATATCTTTCTTGCCAATATTACGGGTGTTTTTACAGGCACTTAAATTCCGAGACAGGCCTAATTCTTCACCCACTTTGTTTTCCAAAGCAGCTTGCGAGACAAATGTTACCGAGGTAAGCGCTGCGGCTAAACCTTGTGCGCCAAACATCGGGCGGTAATGCACAGGTTGTGGAGTCGGAATCGAGGCATTTGGATCACCCATCGGCGCAGCAGCAATCATACCGCCCTTGATGATCAAGGAAGGTTTTATCCCGAAAAAGGCCGGTTTCCATAAAACCAAGTCGGCTAATTTGCCTGATTCGATGGAGCCTACTTCATGAGAAATACCATGTGCAATTGCTGGGTTAATCGTGTACTTAGCGATATAACGACGTGCCCGAAAGTTATCTGCACCGAGTTCTAAATCTTCTGCCAACAAACCAAACTGGGTTTTCATTTTATGTGCGGTTTGCCATGTACGTGTGACCACTTCACCAACTCGCCCCATGGCTTGTGAGTCTGAGGAGATCATACTGAAAGCTCCGCGATCATGAAAAATATCTTCCGCTGCGATGGTCTCTTTACGGATACGTGAATCTGCGAAGGCGACGTCTTCTGGAATACTGCTATCCAAGTGATGACAGACCATTAGCATATCCAAGTGCTCATCAACCGTGTTGCGGGTATAAGGCCGTGTTGGGTTAGTCGATGAAGGCAATACATTCGGCTGCGAACAGGCACGAATAATATCCGGTGCATGGCCACCACCCGCACCTTCCGTATGATAAGTATGGATAACGCGGTCTTTAAACGCGCCAATCGTATCGTCGACGAAGCCGGACTCGTTTAAGGTATCGGTATGAATCGCGACTTGCACATCGTATTCTTCAGCGACCGATAAACAGCAGTCAATCGAAGCCGGTGTGGTACCCCAATCTTCGTGTAATTTTAAACCACAGGCACCGGCTTCTAATTGTTCGCGCAGTGCTTCTGGCAAACTTGCGTTGCCCTTTCCGAGGAAGCCAAAGTTCATCGGCATGCAGTCTGTTGATTGCAGCATTTTTCCCATATACCACGGCCCTGATGTACAAGTCGTCGCGTTGGTTCCGGTTGAAGGGCCTGTACCGCCACCAATCATGGTGGTCACGCCAGACATCAAGGCTTCTTCAACTTGTTGCGGGCAAATAAAATGGATATGCGCATCAATACCGCCTGCCGTCAGAATAGAACCTTCACCTGCTATGACATCGGTACCGGGGCCAATGATAATGTCGATATTATCTTGCACATCCGGATTACCCGCTTTGCCGACTTTAAAAATACGGCCTTCTTTGATGCCGACATCGGCTTTGACGATACCCCAGTGATCGAGCACCAAAGCATTGGTGATGACTAAGTCTACGGTTTCTGCTGAAGGTCGTTGACTCTGGCCCATACCATCACGAATCACCTTGCCACCGCCAAACTTCACTTCATCACCATAATTTGTGAAGTCTTTTTCAACTTGAATCCACAACTCGGTGTCGCCTAAACGCACTCTATCACCGGTTGTTGGGCCAAACATTTGTGCGTAGCTTTGGCGATTCATTTTTTTATTAGAAGTGCCTTTTTTAATATCACTCATGCCTATTCTCCTTGTGATTCTGAATCAAGTTCACCCATGACATCACCGCGAAAACCATATACTTTCCGATCACCTGCATAGGCGACTAACTCCACTTCTCGGCCTTGGCCTGGTTCAAAACGCACCGCGGTTCCCGAGGCGATATTTAAACGAAAACCTTTGGTCACGTCTCGCTCAAAACTCAAGGCCGCATTAGTTTCATAAAAGTGATAGTGCGAACCGACTTGAATAGGGCGGTCTCCGGTATTTTCAACACGCAAAGTCACCGTGGCACGGCCTTCGTTTAAAGTGAGTTCGCCTGATGCGACTTGGTATTCTCCTGGAATCATGGGGTGCTCCTGGTGCTTTAATTTTTATAACGTTCCCTGAG
>CAXBDA010000056.1:0-21528 GCA_963974595.1 uncultured Oleiphilus sp.
AGCTTGTCGAAGGGTCTTCCAAAGTAAACCTTGAGTCTCGTTGAATGCATTTCGACGGGCTCAATGAACGAGAATAATAACGGTCCCTGAGCTTGTCGAAGGGGTCATAAGGAATATCATGGAACGCACCTATCGTTTAGTTGTCTCTTGTCCAGATAGAACGGGCATTGTCGCAAAAGTCAGTAACTTTCTGGCCACTTATAATGGTTGGATAACCGAGGCAAGTTATCATGCCGACCAGCAAAATGGTTGGTTTTTTATGCGCAACGAAGTCAAAGCCAGCTCTATTCCATTTAGTGTGGAAGACTTTAAAACCGCGTTTCAACCTATCGCAAACGAATACTCGATGAATTGGTCCATTAGTGATTCGGATGTAAAGAAACGTGTTGTGTTGATGGTGTCGAAAGAGTCGCATTGTTTGGCTGACCTTCTGCACCGTTGGCATAGTAAAGAATTAAATGCAGAAATTGTGGCGGTTATTTCGAATCATGACGACTTGCGTCGTATGGTCGAATGGCATGATATTCCTTATCACCATGTGCCTGTTGATCCTAAAAACAAAACCCCCGCTTTTGATGAAGTAAATAAACTGGTTGATAGTTATCAAACCGATTTAGTGGTACTTGCACGTTACATGCAAATTCTGCCGGCTGAATTGTGTGAGCTATATTCTGGGCGTGTGATGAATATTCATCATAGTTTTCTGCCATCCTTTGCAGGCGCAAAACCGTACCATCAGGCTTATGATCGTGGCGTAAAATTGATAGGTGCAACGTGTCACTATGTGACTCAGGACTTAGATGAAGGCCCGATCATTGACCAGGATGTTATTCGGATAAGTCATAGTGACTCGATTGAAGATATGGTGCGTTTAGGTAAAGATGCCGAGAAGAATGTCTTGGCAAGAGGTTTGCGTTTGCACCTAGAAGACAGGGTGATTATTCATGAGAATAAGACGGTTGTTTTTTAGTGCTATTGGTCACATGCGCTCCCTGAGCCCCGCCGAAGGGTCTTGATGGAAATACAGGTTACCTTGGGTACATTTCGACGGGGCTCAATGAGCGATACTATTTAGTCCCTGAGCTTCGTCGAAGGGTACCAGTAAAAAATTATTCCCCAATAAAACCACCCGATTGCCTTGCCCATAGTTGTGCATATAACCCATTGTGTTCTAATAATTCGGCATGTGTCCCTTGTTCAATTATTTTTCCATCATCTAAAACAATTAAACGGTCCAATGCCGCGATAGTAGAAAGGCGATGGGCAATAGCGATCACCGTTTTGCCTGCCATTAATTTAAATAAACTAGCTTGAATAGCCGATTCAACTTCAGAATCAAGCGCAGAAGTGGCCTCGTCTAAAATCAAAATAGGCGCGTCTTTTAACAGCACCCGTGCAATGGCTATGCGCTGCCTTTGTCCGCCAGATAATTTTACGCCGCGCTCACCTACCTGAGCGTCGTAACCCGTATTACCATGAAGGTCACTTAAACCAAGAATAAACGTATGGGCTTCTGCTTGTTTGGCCGCGGTGATCATATCTTCGTCAGTTGCATGAGGTTTACCGTATAAAATATTTTCGCGAACAGAGCGGTGAAGTAGAGCCGTATCTTGGGTTACCATGCCGATTTCAGCACGAAGGCTTTCTTGTTTGACCTTGGCAATATCCTGTTTATCTAAAACGATTGAGCCTGCTTGAATATCATGGAAACGCAGTAATAAATTGACGAGCGTCGATTTACCCGCACCAGAACGGCCAACCAAACCTATTTTTTCACCGGGCCGGATGTCGAATGACAAATCCTTAAAAACGGGGTGCTGTGGGCTGTAAGCAAAAAACACATTTTTAAATTCTATATGTCCGTTCACCCCACTTATCTTTTGTGCATTCGACAGGTCTTGCACGTCTCGGGATTTAGATAAAGTGGTAATGCCATCCTGCACTGAACCAATATTTTCGAAAAGGCTAGATACTTCCCACATGATCCACTGGGACATACCGTTTAAGCGTAATGAAAGGGCAATAGCAACAGCGATAGAACCCGTTGAAATAGCTTGCTCAGCCCATAACCAAATGGATAAAGATGAAATAGTAAACAGCAAAAGAACGTTTAGTATCCATACACTCACATTGAGTTTGGTTGCTAAACGCATCTGAGGGTGAACTGTGTTTAAAAACTCACCCATACTACTTTGTGCATAATCTGCTTCACGTTTGCTGTGCGAAAATAGCTTAACGGTTTGGATGTTACTATAGCTATCAACCACCGCACCCACCATGCTGGAGCGAGCATCCGCTTGCTTGCTGGATATCATGCGTAGCTTTGGAATGAAATGATACAGTGCACAAGCATAACCCATTAACCAGAAAAGTAAGGGGATACTTAAGCGGTAATCAGAGGATGATACGACTAAGGTCATACCGATAAAATAAATACTGATAAACAGTAAAACATCGAGTAGTTTCATGACCGTTTCACGGACAGAAAGTGCCGTTTGCATGACTTTTGTGGCGATTCTGCCAGCAAATTCATTCTGATAAAAAGATAAGCTTTGGCCAAGTAAATAACGATGTGCCTGCCAGCGGATGCGCATCGGAAAGTTACCTAATAACGCCTGATGAATAACGCTGGCGTGCAGCAGCACGGCAAGCGGCAAGCCCATTAGAATAATGGTTGCCATAAAGGCGAGCGTAGAACCTTCTTCTTGGAAAAGTGTTTCGGGCTGTTTACTTGACAGCCAGTCAACCAGTTCGCCTAAAAAACCGAACAGGGTGACTTCCATAATGGCGATGCAGGCAGTCAAAAAAGCCATAATAACTAATAAGGGCGTGACACCTTTTGTATAATGCAGACAAAAAGCCAATAAACCATTTGGTGGCTGTTTGGGTGTCTCAGGTGGAAACGGGTTAATAAGGCGTTCAAAGAATGCAAACATATAAAGCTAACTTAATTAAAGTAGAGTCGTTAATATACCAGAAAATCGTGCTACCTGAGTGAAGAAATCTTTGCTAGGCTTTACGTCGTGATGAATTTATATTTACTGTAAAAAGGATTAGGGGAACACGATGGATCAAGATAATTATCAGGAAAATATTCTAGATGTTACTAAATTAAACGAAACATTTATGTCTGATTCAGACATCATCAAGCAAATATTGTCTGCATTTCAAGAGACAGCTGCAAGTTTTGAGGAGGATTTTAAAACCTTGGGGCGTGCTAAAAATAAAGAAGAATTATCAAGGCTCGTGCATGGTTTAAAAGGTTCTTCGGCAAATATCCGGGCTGGGAACGTCGCCAGGCAATCTGCTCATATCCAGCAGCTAATTGATCAAAATAAGGATTATTCATCAGAAGCTGCCGAATTGTTCGATTCGCTTTCACAATTAAACGATCAAATTATTAAGTTTAAGGCAGGATAATATTGCACCCGCCAGTACTGAGTAAACGGAAATGCAATGATAAAAACAGGGGTATGAATTGAGCAAATTACAAGAAACCTGGTCTGGCTTTGAGTCATGGTTATTAGACCCACCGAACACAGCACACTCAAAGCCTTGGGCTACCTTGAGACGTGTCTTAAGAATAATGTATGCCGTGATTCGTGACTTACTAAATGGGCAAATATCACTGCATGCGATGAGTTTGGTCTATACCACCATTTTGTCTATTGTGCCCTTGTTGGCACTGAGTTTTTCAGTACTCAAAGCCTTCAATGTGCAAGATAAGTTTACCCCAATGCTGTATAGCTTTCTTGAACCCATGGGCGAGAAAGGGTTAGAAATACACCAAAGCATTATGGGGTTTGTAGATAATGTCAAAGTAGGGGTGTTGGGCATTGTTGGTTTCGTGCTACTTTTTTATACCGCTGTTTCACTTGTTCAAAAAATTGAGCGGGCCTTTAATACCATCTGGCTGGCACCGCAGTTACGTTCTATTGGTGACCGGTTTAGCCAATACCTTAGCGTTATTTTAGTGGGGCCCGTGTTGATTGTTGCCGCTTTGAGTGTGACAGCATCGACGATGAATTCTTCGTTAGTTCATACCCTGGCAGCCATTGAACCCTTTGGCAGTTTGATCATTCTGCTCACAAAGTTAATGCCATTTATTATGATCATCCTGGCATTCACTTTTTTTTATGCGATGATGCCAAATACTAAAGTTAAGCTCTCCAGCGCGCTTTGGGGTGGCATTGTAGGTGGAAGTGCATGGCAAGCAAGTAGCCTTGTTTTTACGGCCTTTGTCGTTAATTCTGCTAAGTATGATGCTATTTATTCCGGTTTTGCTGTGGGTATTTTGTTGCTTATTTGGCTGTATATGAATTGGCTTATTTTACTCTTAGGTTCAAGTATTGCGTTTTACCACCAACATGGGAACAATATTACCCGTAGTGCTGAGTTCGAACCTTCCTCCGTATTATTAGAAAAAGTCGGTCTAGAAGTGATGGTGCATATTGCTAAGAGTTTCGAAAAAGGCAAAGCCCCCATGTTACGAGCCGAGCTTGAACAACGAAAATTTGTGCCACCGATTTTGACGCGTCAAATTCTAACAAAATTGCAGAAAGAGGGTCTGGTTGTGACAGCGGGTGACGATGGAAACTGCCTAGTGCCGGGGCGTTCTACAGACCAGATTACGGTAGCAGATATCTTCAATGCGCTGCGCAATGACCATTCTAATCTTGCTCATAAACTTCGATTTTCAGACCCGTTAGAAGAATTAGCTGCTGATTTTCAGAAGAATATCGACAGCCAGTTCAGTGACCTTTCGTTACGCGAGCTTATCAATCCGACACAAAAATAATCCACTTTTCGGTGGAGCTTTGCTTAGCCTGTACTAAGCTTTCTGGTTAATCACTTAGAGACCAGACTGCCATCTGGTGGTCTGTTTTGCATTCAAGTTGTCAATGTATCAGTAAAATGTATCAGTAAAGAGTTATAGCTTAACTGGCCAACTTTTGACTGGGCGTATAATAATTTCAATTATCAGAAAGCGAGACTCTCCAAGGAAAGTTCAATGACCGATAAAACCCTGATTAAAAAAATGGCAGTAGCCACCGTAATGGGTAGCGTATTGCTAGGTACTGCAACAAATTCAATCGCGAGCTATCAGGCGCATGCCCCAGGCCCTTTATTAACCTATGGAAAAACCACCCATCCTTCCACTATTTTATCGATTGCCGGCAATCCTGCCAATGGCCAGGCCTTGTTAAGTGACGGTGAAAGCCATCGTATGGGGTATTTTAGTTCTCTGGGAGTGGATGTTGAAATAGGTAAGGTTGATAACTTTCTAGATGATGTCGATGTGCTGATTGACGCACTCGATAACAATAATTTGACCATTAATGAAGCCAATAATATTAAAGCTAAGTTTGATGCCTTATTACCGGTGATGGGGGACGATGCACAGGTAACCTTAGGCTTGGGTGTTAGTCTGCCCTTCATGCCATTTGCTATAAAGAGTGACATGTTGGGGGGCGTTTTGTCTTTTGACGTAAGGGCTCAAGGTCTATTTGATATTCGTTTTCTTGATGCACCACTGGAAATACAAACGGTAGGCAGTGATATTACGCTGGAAACAGATAGTGCCATGTATGTTAAAGGTGGTTCTATTTTGACGGGTTCACTCGGTTATAGTCGTGAAGTTTGGAAACCTGCTTTTGTTGAAAATTCAACCTTATATGCGGGTATTCAAGCCAATATTTATAAAGTGTCTTTAAACAAGCAAGTGTTAGCCTTGTCGAATATTGACGATGATGAAGTCAGTGATGCCATTCGTGATGAATTTGATGAAAATACCGTTGATACCACTCAGTTAGGGCTCGACTTTGGTCTGTTGTGGAGTATGTCAAACGGACAAGTTGGGGTGACATTTGCCAATATTAATGAGCCTGAATTCGATTATGGTGATATCGGTCAAAATTGTGGAGCCATCACTGATGTGATTAGGCAATCTAATTGTTTCGTTGCTCAGAACCAATTTTCAGGTGAAATTAGTTTAAGTGAAACAGCAGTGATGAATGCTCAAACAATCGTAGAGGGCGCTGTTTTTACGAAGGATAAACAATGGTTGTTTTCCGGTGCAGCGGATATAAATTCTGTTTACGACTTAGTTGGACGTGAAACGCAATATCTTAGTGGGTCTGCAAGTTACTTTCCAAATTCTTATATTATTCCAAGTGTACGTGTTGGTATTAATAAAAATCTGGCTGGAAGCAAATTAACGTCTGTTGGTTTTGGCACAACATTGTTTGGGGTGATGAATATCGATTTATCTGCCAGCTTGGATACTGTTGAAATCGATGGTACCAAAGCGCCAAGACAATTTGGTTTTAATATTGGCTTTGAAGAGAAATTTTAAGGAGAAAGTAATGACTAAATTAATCAAAGGTGACTACATGGGTTTCTCTAAAAAGACATTTGCCGTAGCAAGTTTAGCGACGGCCATTTCACTTGCAGGTTGTAGTAATGATAACCCTGATGCTGGTTCCAGCTCTGTAAAGACTGCTGTTTCAGGTATTGCTGTCGATGGTTATATTGCTGGTGCTACAGTTTATGTGGATTTTAATAACAATGGTCGAAAAAATGCTGGTGAGCCTTCCGCATTAACAGATAAGGATGGTTATTTTACAACAGCAAAAGATGGCATCACAAATTACTGTGGTGTCGATGCAACAAGCCTGCAAACTATTCATTGTTTAAAAGCTGCGGGCATTTCAAACAATTCTGTGATCAGAACCTTTGGTGGTTATGATCTATTCACAGGAGAGCCTTTTAAAGGTTCATTAGCTGCAAGAGTCACGGTAGGTGAAGATGGCGTGGTGGCTAGTCAGATGGTTTCGCCGTTAACCTCGATGTTAGTGGATATTTCTGACGCTGATGATCAAGAAAATCTTCTTGATTTCTTTGGTTTGCTTCGCCCGGATTTGGAAACAGATTTTCTGGATGGCGATGCTTATAACTCAGATACAGTTAAAAGCGCCACCTTACTTAATAGTGCAATCAAATTACATAAGATAGTCACACTTTTTTCAGAGGTTTTTTCTGAGCGATATGAAGCATTTGGTGAAGAGCGTTCTTTCCCTGAAACCCCGAATGCGATTATTTATAAAGCATTGGCGACTAACTTAGTGGGAAATTCTCTTGACCAAACGACACTAACAAACGCCTTCAATGATGCGCAATCTACGATAAGAGTACTTTACGAAGGTAGTAAAAACTTAACATTGCCAAGTCCGGTAAATGGAACGACGCCTGTTCAGAATGCACTAAGTCTTATAGGTTTAGTTGATAGTGCAATCCCATCTTCAACAGCATTTTCAACTGCGGCATCCCGTGTGATTGGTGTCGAAACCGTTGTTCAGAAAATGGTTAAGAAAACGGGCGATATTTCGGATGTGGTTATCGAAGCGAGCGACATAGGTTCTGGTTTATATGCTGCGATTGATTCGGCATTAGTGGATGGCGATGTGGACTTTATCGCTTTAACTGAGGTGGATTATTCGGCGCTCACATCATCATCATATGATGGTGTTACGGTTGAGGGAGGCAATTCATTTGCTGATCTCGCGAATAAACAACTTTATGTTAGTTTGGGGGAGAGTCAAAATGAGCCAAATGGCCGTGGTTATTTCTTTTTTAATAGTGAAGATGGCGCGACTGGTGGTGAGTTAAAAGTTTGCTTGAAGTACAGTGACGGCAACTCAAATACTGCTAAATTTGAGGAGTCAGACGGTGTATTGTTAAGCGGTACATGGCTTTCACTGGATAGTTCAAAACTGATTTTGAAATTATCAGGCGCCTTGTCCGTCAGTTTGACCGACAAAGGGACAAGTTCAAATGATAAGCAGCGCTACACTCTTAGCTACGGTGGTGAAACCCGGTCATGGCTGAGTGATGATGGTTTGTTGGATGATGCCGAACCACAAAGTGTCACGGATCAACCCACAAATGATGCAGAGTGTGCAAGTTTATTGAATACAAATAATAGTAATCTATTCTAATTAACGACGAGGCTTAAAAAAGCCGAGTCATTAAAAATGACTCGGCTTTTTTATTTATGCGGTTTTCCCTAGTAACTTATCTTCCTTCCTCTTAGCTTTCTTATCAGCGTGTTCTTCTATAATCGAAAGGATCGCGGGTATGACAAATAGTATCAATACCGTGGCGTAAGCCAAACCAAAGGAAATACTCACCGCCATGGGTATTAAGAATTGCGCTTGTAACGAGGTCTCAAATAATAGCGGTAATAAACCTGCAATAGTCGTTAAAGAGGTTAACAACACAGCCCGTAACCTTTGGCAGGAAGCATCGACAATCGCCTGTTTTGCGGGCTGGCCTTGTTGCCGAAGTTCTCGATAGAAGGTGACGAGGATAATCGCATCATTAATGACGATGCCCGATAAACCAAAGAAACCAAACCAAGAGAGCATGGTGAGGTCTAGACCTAATAACCAGTGACCTAATATCGCCCCAGAAATACCCAGTGGAATGGCGATAAGAACAGCAATCGGCCAGCTATAAGAGCCAAATACCCAGGCTAAAATGATATAAATCAGCGTAAAACCGATCATCGCACCAAGCCCCATGTCTTTGCCTGTTTGCGCCTGTTCTTCAGCGCGACCTTTGAGTTCGATATTAATGCCGTACTCACTGCTTAATTCACTTAAGAATTGTTCGTTAAGCTCGGCAATTACCTCGTTGGCATTATTTTCTTCGGTATTCACGCTAGCGGTAATGTGTAAGCCTAATTTACCTTCGGTATGACGTACCAAATCTAAACCTTGTTGGTCTTTGAGGGTAACAACATTGCTTAGTTGAACCATTTCACCTGACGAGGTGATGATAGGGAAGTTGTCTAAAGTACGGGTATAGTTTCGTTGTGCATCAGGTAATATAATCCGGACTTCAATTTCTTCGTTTTCATCGTAAAAAACTTGTAAAAGCTGCCCATCAAAAGCGGCTCTTAATTGGCTGCCAATATCTGATACTGTTAAACCTAAAGACTCACCTAACGGTGTTAGGCTGTATAAGTATTGGTTTTTACCAAAAGGTAAATCATCTTGAATATCACGGACACCGACATAGGTTTTAAGTTTTTCGGCGAGCGCTTCTCCAGCTTGTTTAAGTACGGTTGGCGATTGGCCGGTTAAGAAAATATCGATATCTTTTCCGGGTGGGCCACCACGAGGGCTCGAAATGCTAAATTGCTCGACGCCATCAGGTTGTTTGATGTGTTTTGTCCAGCTTTTGATAAACTCAGGGTTTCTAATGCTCCGTTCATCGGGTGTTAGCAGTTCAACATGTACAGAGGCATATTGCTCTCCTGTTGTGAAGTTTTGTCCACCATTGAAACTGGCTTGATTAATGCGTAATACACTGTGAATGACCAGGCTTGAATAGTCTCCTGTTTTACCTTGTTCAACAAATTCCTTGTCGGCAGCATGCAGGGCATGTTCCATCACGATACCAAAATTTTTGACCACTTCAGGCGGGGTGCCAGAGGCAAACTTTACGTTGCCTAATAAAATATGGCTTTCAGGTTGCGGAAAGAAATCGGTTTGAATACGGCCTGAAATAATCAAGGTGATACTAACGGCTAAAATACCAAACGCTAACATTAATGTTGCGCCACGATTACGTATCGACTTCTCGGCCATGGGTCTAAAAATATTATCTCTAAAATGATTAAAACCTTTATCTAGTTTGTCACGGTACGAGCCAGGTTTAACGGCTTTAAACTTCTTTTGAAAAGAATGATGTAAATGGCCTGGCAGAATCAAAAAACTTTCGATTAAAGAAGCAATAATGACGCAGATAATGACCAAGGGAATATCGAATAAAATATTACCGATAATGCCGCTTATCATCATCAGCGGTAAGAAGGCTGAAACAGTCGTTAGCGAGGATGACATGACGGGCACAAACATACGCCTTGCGCCGCCTTCTGCTGCTCTTAAAGGATTGTCTCCACGAGCATAATGCGTTAAGGCATCTTCACCGACTACAATGGCATCATCGACGATAATCCCCAGCGCCATAATCAGGGCAAACATACTCACCATGTTGATGCTGCCACCCACCAGATACATAACGGCGAGTGTTCCCATGAATGAAACGGGGATGCCAATAGCCACCCAAAAGGCAACACGGCCGTTTAAGAAGATAAACAAGATGCCAACGACGAGAATTAACCCGCCGATACCATTTGAAATAAGAAGATTGATACGGTCCTCGATCAACTCATAACGTTGGTTATAAGTATCTAAACTGACAGAGGGCGGTAGAGAAGGCCGAGCCTCATCCAGCCAGTTATTAAGCGTTTCTGCAGCCACCAAGGTGTCGGTTGCCTGGGTTCGTAATACGCTCATCAATACGGCTGGACGATCTTTGTAAAAAACTTCTACTTGGTTATCTTTATGTCTGCGCTCAACCTCAGCAATATCGGCTAACTGCAGGCGCGTCCCAGTTTCTTTATTGATAATAGCAAGCTCTTTAAAACCTTCTTCATCGCGGCGTTGTTCGGTACTGCGCAATTCTTTTGCAACTTCATTTTTACCGCTCGTTCCGGCAGGAATATCTTGGCTTGAATTACGAATATGCTGGCCAATCTGGGGTAGTGATAATTTTAAATTATTGATCTGATCGGTACTGACCTGAATGGCAATTTCTTGTTCGGGCAGGCCCGTAAATTTAACCTTGGCAACACCACGGTCAAGTAGCTGGCGTTCAAAACTAAAGGCTAAGGGTCTGAGTTCTTCTAAGGAACCATCTGAAGACAAAATAAGCGTAGCCACTTCTTCATTTAGAGACACTTTAGAAATAACCGGCGTTTCAGCATCCGAGGGTAGGTTGCGGACAGCGTCAACAAATTCTTTGACCTGATCAAGCGCCAGCCCCATATTACTACCTTCATCATACTCAAGAACGATGACCGCAGAGCTTCGAGAAGAGGTCGAACTCATTTCTTTTACATGATCGAGGTTTCGAAGCTCTTGCTCTAAGGGGGTCACAATCGATTTAGCAACATCTTCAGCCGGTGCACCCGGCCAAACAACTCGGACTGTAATAAAGTCTGGTTCGAAATTGGGTAGGAACTGTGTGTTCAATTTTAAGAGTGATACAAAGCCGGCAAGCAGCATAATCAGCATTAACAAATTAGCTGCGACTTTGTGTTGGGCAAAGCGACCGATTAAATCGGACTTGTGATCGCCAGGGTTGGTATCGTGATGAGTGGGCATCATAGCTTAATCTCTCACTTGTACTTTGAGACCAGAAATAGCATTGGGTAATTGTGTCGTCGCTATCACATCGCCTTTGCTTAATAACTTACTGGTGATAATGGCACGATCTTCTTTGCCAAGAGGGTCAAGTTCTTTGCCTAGTATTTGAATACTGATAGCTTGCAAGCGGCCACCTTCAACACGATAAATTCGATCTGCACCGTAAATTGCAGATAAGGGTAAGCTGATTGAATTTTCTATTTTGGGGAGGCTAACTAAAATTTCGACAGCGTTGTTTAAGACGAAATTAGGCTTAGCTTCCTTAGGTATAAAAATACCATTGATACCGCCACTGCCTTGCTTGACTTGTCCTGATAATCTTTGGAGAGATAGTTCTTTTGTTTCACCAAAGCGAGAGGAAAGTGCTGTGATATTTTTACCATTATTCAAGGCTTGTCTAATTTCACTGACATAACGATCAGGGATTTGAGCCAGTAATTCCATATTGTTGTTGTCGTATAACGAGACTAATGCCTGGCCTATTTGCACGCGTTCACCGGGCGATACGCTAACCGAAGTAATCACGCCATCAAAAGGGGCTTTTATGGTTGAACGTTCTGCATCAAGCAACGCATTGCTAAGTAAGGTTTCAGCTCGTTTTAATCTGGCTTTTAGTTGAGCTAAACGGCTTGGATGGTCTGCAAGCATCAGTTTACGCGCATTGACAGATAAGGCTGTTTGAGCGCGTTGAGACTCAGCATTATCGTAACGCTCTTGCGCCACTAATTTTGAAGCCTGCAGTTTCGCTTGGCGTTTAACAGCATTTTCGGCAATTGTTAATAGCCGTTGTTCTTCTTTTAGGGCAAGCTGATCAGAGGCATAACGGTTTTTTTCGGCATTAATCTGGGCATTAAGTTCAGCAACATCCGCTTTGCGTTGTTCAACCGTTAGCTTAATTTCTTTATCATCCAGCTTAATTAAGATATCACCTGCTTTAACCTGCATACCATCTCGAACAGGTACCTGAACAACATCGGCAATGATGCCGGCACTTAAGTTGGAATCAAATGGATTCGTGATTCTGCCGAGTAAATTTATTTGCGGTGTTGAAGTCTGAAACGTAATTGTTTCTGTGGCAACCAACCATTCTTTTTCGGGTGTTTGTTGTTTTGGTGGGACGGGCTTGGTCGCTAATAGATAAAAAATAATAAGACCAACAGCAAGTAATAAAACCAAGGGTGTAAACCATATGTGTTGCTGATGAAGTGCTTTAAATTTGTTCATAATCTATTCCACTTGAATACTAATTCGATGCGCTATGAGTGTTAGTTTATTTTATTGCTTACTTGGGCTGGAAGTCGCCCCAGAGCCATTGCAGTACGCTTAGGCAGGCAACCGGAGCTGTTTCTGTTCTCATGACTCTTGAACCAAAGGTACAGGCTAAAAAGTTTGCTTGCCTGGCTTTGTCTATTTCTGCACTTGTGAGGCCGCCCTCAGGACCAATCAGTAAGTTTACGTGCGAGGGCGGTGTTTGGATTTGTGTCAAATTTTGAGTATCTCTATGATGAAATACCAAGGATAAACCCATCGGGCCTTGCTGTTTTATCCATTCATCCAATGAACATATCGGGTGAATTTTGGGTACGATGGCTCGGCCACACTGTTCAGCAGCGCTAATCGCTACCTGTTGCCAATGAGCAAGGCGTTTTGTTTCTCGGTCTGATTTTAATTTTAGTTCACAGCGCTCGCTTGTAAGCGGGGTGATTTCATTCACGCCCATTTCAGTACTTTTTTGAATAGCATAATCCATACGATCACCACGAGACATAACTTGTCCCAAATGAGTGTGTAAGGGAGACTCGCTTGTTGCTTGTTGGGCAGAATCAACCTGAATGGATACACGCTTTTTTGTGTGTTGGGTGATCGTCGCTGAAAAGAAAAAACCATTGCCATTAAACAGTGTTAGTTTCCCCCCGGTTTTCATTCGCAGCACATTCACAATATGATGCGCAGCGATAGCATCTAATTCAGTTTCGGTATCTTCAACTAACTCTGTTTCAGTATAAATAGTGGGTATGCGCATAGTCTTTGTGCAAAAGTCTTAGTCTGAATATGGATAGGGATAGGGGCTTCATTATCTATAAACATACCGTGAGCGTCTATCAATCAAGGTGTAAATTGTCTGTAAAAGAGAATTCCAGTAGTAACCATAAAAGGTGATCGTGCCAATACCAAGCAGCATAATCATGACAGCTACAAACCTTCCAAAACTAGTATTTGGCGCGTAATCACCGTATCCAACCGTACTCGCCGTGACAAAAAACCAGTAGGTGTAGTTGGCAACAATATCTACTTCTCCTGCGGCGAGCATTAGCAGATAGCCCGATGAATATAGAATCAAGAGTAGGCAAAATATGAAGATCCAAGCCCTTTGATAAATTTTGTATAAGGTATGTTGGGACGAGCCGAGTAACCTGAAGAATATTCGATAGATCATTAATTTATCAACCAGCTATATTCTGTGTATTGGGTGACTAAGCAAGGAAACATGATGGTGTTAATACAGTCACTTTTTGAAGTTAGTTCGTTTTTTCCAAAAGCGAGAGATGCTAAAAGTAACTCTGGTGTGATGAAATTCGTTTCGACATTAAATGCTGATATATCGGCAATGCTTTCTTTCACCTGAGAGGTGTTAGTGACGCCTTGCCAAGCTAAGTAGTATCCCCAATCACCAAAGCTTGGAATGTTCTGTCGGTAAGGTAATGTCTTGAAACCGGCCGCGTTTAGCGTTTTGCCAATAGTGAGGAAGGCCTCTTTCGCATGATAAGGTGAGGTAGACTGTATGGCGATCATTGCGCCTTCATTGAGGTGCCTAGCTAACTTGAGATAAAACTGCTTACTGTATAACTTGCTTAGCTCAACTGAGCCGGGGTCGGGGAAATCAATTATGATGACATCCCATTTCTGACCGCCAATCTTGTTGATAAACAGATCTGCATCGATGTTGTACACTGAGATTGAAGCCACCCAGCTTTGATCGCTGCCTTCCTTTGAAAAGGAGGCGTCTGTATCCAGTACGACGGGGATGATATTGGTGTCTGTTAATCCCGCAGGTGTTTGAACTTTAAGCCTGGCATCATCAAATGCCCCTTTATTCAAGTTAACTAAATAAGGGTTAGAGGAGGCTAGAGCGACCATTCTAGGGTCAAGATCAACCAGTGTGATCGCGTCTATAGTTTGATACTTTCTTAGCTCTCTCAGAGCTAAGCCATCGCCACCACCAAGTATTAATACATTTTTTGCTTGAGGGTTTAACGTCATCGCCGGATGAACTAAAAAGTCATGGTACCGGTCTTCGTCTAATGAGCTAAATTGCGTATTGCCATTAATATATAATCTAACATCACCTGCCTTTTTATTCTCTGTGATAACCAAGTGTTGATATTTAGACGTCTCTCTATGGACGATGGGGTCTTCATAAAAACGCTGTTCGAATAATTCACTTAGGTCCCTGTTTTGATTAAAACCCCAAATTAGCGCTGCTGAAGTGGCGGTTATTATCATTAACGTTAAGAGCTTCTGTTTTATATCTCCACGGTAGATAAAGTAAAGAACAGCCAGTATGGCAATAAGAAAGTTGAACCCCGCTACAATGAAACTGATCTCAGTCAGCGGGTGATATCTAAGTAGATAGTTAATCCAAATAATCGCACCAATGAAGGCTCCGATATAGTCCATGGCATAAACTATGGCGAGGTTTGCTTTAAGGTTGAATTTGTTGTTTTCAATTATTCGCATGACAATTGGAATTTCAAACCCAATTAGAAAGCCAATAGACAGAACAAAGAAATAATGCACGAATTCAAAGTGATCTTGCATGTATCCATAGGCGCCGTAGATCACTAAGGGAGCAAAGCCCCCTATTAGCGCCATGATAACTTCGACAGCCATGAATTTATGGACTAGGCCGTTATCTGACATTTTACTCTGAACTAGACCTGAAACCCCCATCATTAACATCATTGAAGCAATGACAATCGAAAACTGCTCGATCGAGTTGCCTAGTATGTATGTTGTAATAGTCGCCAAGACATATTCATTCACTAGCCCGCTAGCACCGGTTGAGAACATGCAAAACGCAAGTAACACACCCAATAAGCGCTGTTGCTTTGGTTTGTTTTCAGGGCTACTCATTTGTTCAGGGGTCATAGTGTTTTAACGCTATAAAATAGCCATTCCTAAAATTAGTGCCATGCCAATTTTCGTGAGAGATAGTTGTATAGCCAATACCTTTTCATCGTTTTTAATGATGTCAGCTACGGTGCTAGAGGTGACAATAAGTAGATCTATTAAATACTCAAAGATGAATAGGAAAATCATTCCAGAGATGGCCCCAAATATAAACTCACCGGCTAAATTAACGAGTGTTTCATCACCACCGTTTCCAATTATGGTGCTTTGTAGAATTAAGCCGTAAGCGATTATTTTTCCGCCCAGAATGACGCCGGCAGAAAAATTGCCGTTAGCGATTTCTTTAAGAGGATTTTGAGTTCTACTGATGATTTTTTCATACGCAATAATTAAGATAATTAAAGTCACTTGTCCTGCTAAGAAGTAGCACAAGGATTCTAATAAGCCGCCTTCATCACCTTTTATACTTGCATAAGCCAGAATGCCCGTCATGAGCAAGGTGCCAAACTCTACAAACCCTACCGCTATGTTTCCTTTCTTCAGTTCGGCAGTATTATCTATCTTTGGCAGTACGGCTTTATCCGTTACGACTAATGAAAACCACATAAAAGCGACGGCAACTAAGCCATATAAACTGGTGTTTATAAGGTCATCGAAAATATCAGTTTGTGTATTTCCAGACATGACTCCCAGCATTGCAATGGCTAGACCAAGCTGAGCGCCACTTCTTCTCAAGCCAACGGCCATATTGCCGTCTTTTAATTCGTCATCAGCAGTGTAATACTGAGATGATTTTCGGTTTAATATATGTTTGAGAGCTACAGCCAAGGCGAGATAGACCATGGTGTATGCTAGATAAACAAGATAATTTTCAAAATTCATTCTATTCCCCTAAATTATTAGATTATTTGCCGCCACCAGATGGACCACGGCTTCTTGAAGCCGATCCGGCTGCTCTTATATCTGCAGAACCAAGACGCGAAGATTTCTTGGAGGTGGATGTCGCGCTTGTACGGGCTTCCCTAACGGTGTTTGGGTTGCTTTTGGCATAGTCACTATTTCGAAAACGATCACTGTTATAGGTATTTGCTCCCCATGTGCCCCATTGACTGTTGTTGCCATAGAAACCTCTACTTCGATCTCTACGGTTATAGCTCTTCCAACTATTATACGAATAGCTAGAAGAGCCTATAAAGCGATTCATAAAGCTGTACATGCCATAGTAATACCAAAACGAAGTGCCGTTGCGTTGTTGCCATTCACCGTATTGATTAGACCCCGTCGCCTGTCCATCGACTATTACTGGTGTGGATACCATTGCCAATCCAACGGGTTGTGCTGCTTTCTGGGAATCCTCTTCATAGTAGCCATACGGTTTTGTTAATATGGCCATCCCTAGGTTGTCGTTTTGTTTCCAGAAACTATCCTCGCTTACCGAGACCCACTCTCCTTCATTTATCGTGTCGTTAATAATCTCTACATACTTATGGAATGTTTTTGCTTGCGTTTTTGCTACCCAATATTCAGCGTAATCATCACCTCGCGGCATGTTTTGGTTGTATGAAATTTTAAGTGCATCCCAATAGTTTTTCGGGATTTTCACATTAAATTTAGGCCTTCCCCAGCCACCAGATAGTTTTGCAACTAAGTCCTGATTCAAAGAGTCAAAATACTCAAACACCTTTTCATCGACTTGCCTTGGCGGAAAGTTTATCTCTGAGCCTGACCCACAATACTCACCCTCACACCAAGAAGCTCTTCTAATAGTGACGTAATATTCAATGCGTTGATCTGCTAAGACTTTCGTATAACTCTTATATAATTCGTTTAATTTATTACTGTTTGTCTGAACATATTGTTTGACGTTATTCAGCTTTTTTTCTATCTCAACGGCTTTGTCGCCAAATAGAGCAAAGTTTGTATCCATTCCAGATTTGTAAAAGTCGTATTGCTTCGTCAGCGTCTCAAACATGGCAATAGCGGATTTCGATTGACTCGTCGATTCGGTTATTCTTCCATTTATATCTGAACTTTTACGGGGGTAATTCTTTATGGCCTGTTTACCTTTTGTGGTAAATGTCTCATTAAGACTCTCAATTTCACCAATAGACACTTTTGCTTGATTAAAAATAGTATCCGCGTGATCCCTAGTATGAATTAGAAAATCGACACGTTTGCTGGGTGCTCTTGAGGCTAAACTGGAATTGCTAAGGTGTACGCCGAATTTAATCAATAATTTTTCAAATACTTTAGAATCCTCAGGGTCATCTTTATCCATTAATGGCACTATTTTAGTGCTATACATGGCTGAAGCTAACTCTAACTCTGTGTCTGACTGCTTAAAGTGATCATTCCATACTTCAGTCTCGAAATAGGGCGCTATGAACCCCCATTCTTTATTTTTCTTGTAATTTTCAAATGAAGAAATGGCTTTATCATTTAAAGATTTTTGAGTGATAAGCTTTTGCGAAAATGCTTCTGCTTGCTTTACTAAGTGGTCGGGCAATCCTGAGCAACCAGAAATAGTAAAGGCGAACACAATCACACAAATTAAGCTTAAATAATGTTTGGCTTGATTGATCAAAACCAAAATCTCCCTTATCAGATTGAAATTAATGTAAGCGAGCGATTAACTCGGCCTAGGCTTAGGACGCGAGTATTTTTATAGCGCTCGGCTTAATTTGCTTACTGAGAAAAGCTTCTCTATCAGGCTTTTCATCAGAATCTTCATGCCATGTTTCAATCGTTAAGCTTTTTCCGTCGTTTGATTCGAATTCATAAGCTCGCATAGGTATACCATCTTTTAGATCGCCACTTTTCGAGAATCGACCCGCCCACGTATCTTCTTCAGAATATTCATAACTGACGCCATTAAAACTAACGACCCCTTCCTCTTCCTCCGCTATATCTTCAAGAAGAGATGTTGTTAAGATCTTGCCTGAAACAGAAATATCCCGAAGCTTCACCAGGTCAGTGGTCAGATATATTTCAAGCTCATCATCTTCCTCCCATTCCAGGTAACCTTTCTCACCACTGTTGATCGAAAAGAGTTCTAGTTCGGTGATCACGTAATTATTCTTTCTAGGTGCAAAGCTACTCCATTTAACATCGAGATAACGGCTGACGGATTGCACCTTGAAGACATTTTTATCTAGCTCCAGGAAAGAACCTTCCACTAAGTCTTTTACAGATAATTTTCTGGCCTTCGACTCAGTTAGTACATTGAGTTCCCGAATAGTATCTAGTCGGACTTTGATGTTATGCATCGTTATCACCCTTAATCACTTCACCTTCAATTTCTTTCTCAGCAGGCTTTGGTGCGTTATTTAAGCGATTTTCTTTGAGGGTATCAGCGGTAGGGTTAAGCGCGGATGTCATTTCTGCAAGACGTGCACTTGATTCTCTTGCTTTGATTGTACTTTCTGCCATGGTGATATTTGCCTTATCAACAGCCTGCATTAGCTGGTCAAAACCTTCTTCCATTTTTTCCAAAGCAATGACTGGGTTGTTATACAATTCACCAATTTCATCAGCGGCTTGATTAACCGCAGAAGCGTTCTGGGCCATTAAGTCGCCAAGTCCCTCTTGCATAGAAGAAACAGCTTTCTGGATTGTCTTTTGTTTAGCCAGTGCAGACTGAATTCTTAAGGCGTTATTCATGACCATTGGGCCCACAACCAAGGCGCTATCAATTTGTTCGCTTAGCGGCTCGTTAGTCGCAATGGTTTGATCAATACTGACAAAAAACTGAACGGCAGCTTGTTCCATTGTGCGTAGGTCGCGCACTCTTCTAGCGGCCTTGTTTAGTATCTGAGAGATCTTTTGTTTCTCTTGAGGGTCGGAGTCGTCAGTCTGAGCGAGCATTTCATCCGCTTGAGCTATCACCAGCTCAGTGACATGAATGTCAGACTGTATTTCTCTCTGTGCTGCTTCAATCTCATAGTATTGCTGTTCTAGCTCAAGGTTTGTCTCAAGAAGCGTATCTTTACCAGCCCTTAGCCCATTGAAAATAGCATTAACGTTCGCTTGCATAGGCTCATATTTATTAATGAACTTTGAGATAGCTTTTCTTTTCATAGAGCCTGGCAGCCATGAAAACCACCACTTCTTGTGCAACGCATGAGGGTTTAATTCATCCATGACACTTCGTAATTCAAGCAGTTTTTCGCCAGCCGGTGATTTACCATCCATGCCTTTGAGTAGCGAGCTAACGTTGCCCGTCATTGAGTCATTGGCGCGTACCATTCTTTTATGAGAGTTTGACCCAATATCATCAATGATTCGCATAAGGGCAGGGCCACTGGTCTCTTTGATCTTATCAATAACTGCTAAGCTCTTCGTTTTCATTTCTTGAACTTGAGCTTCGGATGCCCACTTGGGGATTTTGCTTTCCTTTTTCATATTAACTCCAACTTTAAACGTTAAAACGATGTTTTAAGAACTTGGCTTTGGTATTAAATTCATTCGTATTCTTACTAATAAGCAGCTCGCCGATGTCTTTTAATTCGGATTGAATCCCTTTAAGCCCATCTAATAATGTCGTGATGACCTCTTCGCTGCTTCGCTGCTCTTGATTCAGTGACAAGTAAGGCCTAATCGATTTTTCAGGTAGGTATTCAGTCGCCATACGATTCACGACCCAATACAGTTCACCACCTGGTGCAGCATCATTCACTAAGGGAAGAATATTGACTAGATCATCAATTGTTGTTTCCAGCGCTTTCTGAATATTTTTTGGAATGATCGTTTTACGGATTTCAATATTTAACAGCACTAATGACTGCATACTATTTTCAATTTCATTGACCGGTTCTTCCGTTTTAGTCTTATTTGAATCTTTCGATTTTGCAGGCTCAAGCTTTGATAAATATAGATAAGAAACCAAGCAAGCAATTAATCCGCCAATTAAACCTGCAGTAATGCTGATGAACATAAACGCTATCAGAAAAATGCCTAGGCCTATTAAGTAGGGGAGGTAATGTTTATTACTTATTTTCATTTCAATATACTCGTCATATTTTAGGTAAATTCGATTAATCGGGAGCGTTTAAACTTGCTTTCCGCGCATGTGGTTGCTTACTTCCAGTTTTTCGGGATTAAATGCATTCTCTAAAATGGGTATACATTTCTTAGGTTCAGAGTCACCGCACATAAAAATATCAAACGCGGCATAGCCATGCTCAGGCCATGTATGAACACTTATATGAGACTCAGCTAAGACCGCAACGCCCGAGATCCCGCCTGTTGGAGTAAAGTGATGCAAGTGAATATGCAGTAGCGTAGCTTTTGCTTTATCAACACATTTTCTTAAACTACTCTCCATTAACTTCAAATCATCAATCTCAGAAGCACCCCATAAATCAATTAGAAAATGGTCTCCAGCATAAACAACACCGTCCTTTTCCATAAAGTGATCTTTGGGTAGTGCTTCCTTTACTGGTAAATCGGCCATTAACCCCGCCTTTTCCTTGAATGTTTTATAGGGAGTGGCGATTATAGTTATTCTCACGTTAAATTTATGCTTTATTAACAATAAATTAGAACTTTAACTTTTGAATTCATGCCTATTATTCTTTGATGATGATCTGGCACCTTTTTTAAGAAAGCCTGGTAGTGGACTTCATTAATCAAACTAACCTTGATCGACTTGGTGAGAAGGCCAGCGTGATTGAGGCCTTCTTTTCCTTTGCGTAAGCTGAACAACAGCGTGAGGCAGGAACAGAGCTTACTGCCATTCTGCCCAAGATGAGCCCGTTAAATCCGCAATATCTTACCAAGAAGCAGAGCGTTTTCCAAAAGATCGCCGTATTTGTGGAAAAGTTTAAAGGTGTGGGCGGGAGAGTTTAATAAATGAACAACGGGGCCTTAATCTTAGAGTTAACGACACGCAGGACGGTTGTGATTGTGTGGTGACAAAAATATAAAAATATCACCAGTATTGAATGTTACGGGTGGGTGAAGGAGGCAATATAACCACTCACTACTCTATAGCAGAAATTAGTGAGTTAATTGAAACGGTGGAAAAAATAGCGGTAGAGTCTTCGGAATCTATGCCAAGTTTGACGCTGATTAGAATAGGGGGATCAATTAACGCCCGCAAAACTCCTGTAAGGGAAATAAA
>CAXBDA010000057.1:0-21490 GCA_963974595.1 uncultured Oleiphilus sp.
TGGTGAGCATACTAGGTGCTAACTGTACACAGAAGATACTAACTGTGCACAGAATTAGACATATTACGCTCAGGCATACTTAAGTAAACGCCATTCAGACTAATATTTTTTAGAAAAACTAAGGCATTTCCAGGACAGTTATTTTTTCTTCTTTTTCAAGCATGAGGTTCAGTTTATCCATCATTTCTTTTCTTTCTAATGATTGTTCCCATTTTTGCCAATCCAGGGTGCTTCTCCAGTTACAAATTAGAAAACGGTGCCTTGGGTTTTGAGTGTCTTTTAATGATTCGCCAGAAATAAAACCATCTGAGCGGATGGCTTTTTGTAGAATATCTTTTGCCGTATCTTCGTAATTTGCTTCTAAAGACTCAGCTATAAACCGTTCAATAATAACTTTTATCATAAGAATTCCTTAATTTTTATTTAATGTAGGTCTTTTGTAAAAAGGTAGCGATAGTCTATTGCTAATGCAAGTTTGTAATCGCTAGAATCCGTTCGGTGGTGTTTTTTATTTTATAGTTGGAATATTGTCTTATGTTAGTCGATTTTGAAAAACTTGAAACCTTGGATACGCAAGGCTTATTTTGCCCGGAGCCTATTATGCTATTGCATTCTAAGGTTGATGATATTAACTCGGGTGAGCAACTATTGGTGTTGGCAAGCGACCCGGCAACTAAAAGAGATATACCCAAATTTTGTCAATTTTTGGGGCATTCTTTAATTCTGGAAGAAGAAGTGGATCAGGTATTTAGATATGTGATCCAAAAAAGCTGACTATTGTATTTTGTTCTTTGCCCGTCATGCGGGATCTGGTTTGCACTTTCTCGTCGATGTTCTATCTTAAAAGGGATCAGGTGATAGTTTATACGTTTAATTGGCTTAATTTTTAAGGATGTTATTTAGAGAAGCTTATGCGTGAAAATGACGTTGCTCAATGCATTCAAAGGCTGTTTTTACAGTGTTGTAAAGATTTATTCCAGAGTTTGGACTGTGAAACGCACTTAACGGATGGCCGGTCTGCCAATCTGGATGAGAGCCCGATTGCCTGTATTGATGCGGGTTCAGAAGATGTTGAGTTTATGATTGGTTTGCAACTACCTTTGCAGGTTCTCGCATTAACCTACCCTGTTGCTGAAGGTATAACAACAGTGGAAGAGGATCGTCTGGAAGATTGGGTATCTGAGCTGTCTAATCAACTCATAGGTCGTTTAAAAGCGAAGCTGATTGAGCATGATTGTTTTGTACAGCTTGGTTTACCGCAAAGTTATTTTGGCGCAAAAGTGGACGAGCTGTTATCTCAAAACAGTGATCAGGCAGATTATTACTTTGATATTGATGGTGAAATTTGTGGTTGTAGTATTTCGATCGAAATATTTGATGAAGCCATGTCTTTCTCTATAGAGAAGAATGAAGATATTGATATACAAGAAGAAGGGGAGTTAGAAATGTTTTAGCTCTTTGAACTGCTCAATATCGCCCCTCCATTCAATTAGCCTTAGCTTACATTTCAAGTTGCAAAACTCATATAAATAGACATAAAAAGACACAAAAATTTACTTTATAGTGGTTATTTTTTGAACTAAATTAAACGCTGTTACTGAGTCATTATTCAGTAATAAATAATAATAATTTGTCACTAAGATTTACTCATCAGCAGTAAACACATTTTCAGGTAATGCTTTATGAAAATATCCACACGTAAACTCATTAAAAAAATTATTATAACAACAGTTATATCAATGCCCGTGTTTAACGTGCAGTCGGCTATCATCGATTATGACACGTACTTTTTAGATACAGAAACCGGTTTGAACTGGCTGGATGTTACCGCAACGGTCAACCGCTCCTATAACGACATTGCTAGTCAGTTTGATGCGGGGGGAGAATTTGATGGCTGGCGATATGCGACAAAAAGTGAGTTTACTGCCTTATTATCTAACTGGACGGGTGTTTCACCGAATGATTCAGGGCGAACAATGACCACAGGCACCACGCCTTCTGTTGATGGTTTGGTTGAATTGTTTGGTAGCACATTAGATAGCGCCTGGACTGCAAGATTTGGCCAGACATGGGATAGTCTTAATGGTTATGACGAAGGTTTTGGTATTGACTTTACCCTAGGTATTTTATCTGAAACATTTAATGATGTTGCTAATCAGCGTCAAGTCGCTGCAATTTGGGATAATGAAAACAACGGCCAGGCATCTGACTTTTTTAATGCAGAGCACAGGCAAGTGTTTGTGTCCGATGCTAAGGTTGATATTGGTTCATTTTTAGTGCAAGGACAAGGGCAGTCAGCCGCGGCTTCTGCTGTGCCCGAACCGCAAACTATTCTCATCTTTGTGCTTGGTTTACTTGGTTTGAGTATTAGCCGAAGTAGAAAAGCGTTGGCTTTTGTTTCGCACTAAGGTTTCACAGCTCTAATTATTTAGTTAAGCCAAGCACTAACCTTTCTTCAAAAGCAGATTTGTTGAGTTCTCCAACGATCCGCAGTGCTTGGTTTTCATTTCCTTTGACATCAAAAAGCAAAATAGACGGTGGCCCAAATAAGCCAAATTTATTTAATAAATCTTGGCTTTTCTGGGTGTTTAGGGTGACATCGGCTTTCACTAAATGAAACTGTTCAAGTTTTGACTTTATCTCGGGCAGGGGGAAAACAGTGTTTTCCATGACGACGCAACTGATACACCAATCTGCATAGAAGTCTACCAGCATGGGTTTACCCGCATTCATTGCCTGCAAACGCTCTTTCTCTAGGCCTTCTTCATCATAAATAACATTAAACTTAACGTGTTCTAAATTCGATTGATTTGATTGAGTGGAGGCTAAATTGCGGCTTTCGGTAAATTTACTTAGTGGCTTTAAGGGATCGTTAGCGCCAGATAATGCTCCTGTTATTAAGAGTGCAGCATAAAGTGCCAGTATGAGGCCTAGCCCTTTGAATAAACGGGGCCAGCCTATTTTCGAAGCATCAAAGGCTCCCATTTGAGTTGCTGAAACACCAAGTAGAACCGCCCATAAAATCATTGAAACCTCACCAGGTATGATTCTGCTAAGCAGCCAGATAGCGACAGCTAAGAGCATGACACCAAACACATATTTGACGTAATTCATCCACTGGCCTGCTTTAGGCATTAATTTACTGCCACTGACGGCAATAATAATAAGTGGAACGCCCATGCCTAGCCCCATAGCAAATAAAGATAAACCGCCAATAAGGGCGTCTGCAGTGCTGCTTATGTAGAGTAAGGCGCCAGCAAGCGGGGCTGAGACGCAAGGTGAGACAACTAATGCAGAGAGTGCACCAATAAAAAAGACACTTGTGATATGTCCGCCACTCAGGTTCTGGCTGGTGTTATTGAGGCGGTTTCGGATGAATGCGGGAAGTTGCAGTTCGTATAAACCAAACATGGCAAGTGAAAGTAGTGCAAATATGCTTGCAAAAAAGCTAAGAACATAAGGGTTTTGAAGTGCGGCTTGGATGTTTGCACCCGCACCCAATAAGCCTGTTATGACCCCTGCGGATGCGTACGTTAAGGCCATCCCGAGAACATAAGCACTTGCGAGTGCAAATGACTTGCCTGTCGTGGGCTTTTTTTGCCCTGCAATGATACTGGTGATAATCGGGATCATTGGGAATACGCAGGGAGTAAAGGTCAGCCCTAAACCGAGTAAAAAGAAAATGCCAATAATCAACGGAAGGCTACTATTGGATATAAAGTTGAAAATGCCAGATGCATCTTCAAGATTGTCATTGTTCTTTGTCAGGGTCTCAATTACAGGGTTTTCGCTTATTTCAATGTTCGTTGTTTTGGAATCTGAGCTAGGTGTAAATAACAGGCGCTGGCTTTTAGGTGGGTAACAAAGCCCGGCTTCAGCGCAGCCTTGATAGCTTATTTTAATTTCGTCTTCAGACGTATTTTTATCGAGAGTCACGGGAAGAAAAACTGTTAAATCTTCATGTATGGCATGAACAAGGCCAAAATACGGGTCTTCTTTTGCTTCACCTTGAGTCGAAAACTCAGGCTCGCCTAATTGCGTATTCTCATTGGCTGCTTTAAATTTGAAACGTTCAAGATAGAGATAGTATCCGGGCTCAATAATCCATTTGAGCTGAAGGCCGTCTTTGGTGAGCTCTGACTGAAAACGAAAGGCTTCATCAACTTTTATAAACTCGGATTTTTCATTGTCAAAGGATGCGTTTTTTTTGAGAAAATCATCCAAGCCTGATGCATATGCATTGTTTAGGCTGAAAAGCATCAAGAGTATAATACTAAGTTTTTTAAATAGAGTGTGTTTACTTAGTGTATGTTGAGAAAAATCAAGCATGGCTTAGCTTACCTTTTTATAAATGTGCTTCGGACTTTTAAAATATGAAAAGAAATAACGTGAGCGCATTATAATCTGATCTAGCTTAAGTTTAGCTTAAGTTTGGTTCATCTTGGTTGAGGGCTTTTTTATAATGAAAGACTATGTGTGCCAGGTCACTAAATGTCTGTAATTTTTTGCAAGGGATATCAACAGAAGTGTTAACGACAGAACCGTGTGTGCAACTACTCGAAAAGCTATTTAATGACTTGTTTGAAAAAACCGAAAAAACAATATTGATATCGGGCGCAGAAGAGCCACTTTATTTGCCCATTAATGAAAATAATAAACTGAATAGGATCTTTTCTACCAAGGATTATTTTTCCAGTGCTTTGCATGAAATAAGTCATTGGTGTGTTGCTGGGGTAAAAAGAAGAGAGTTAGTTGATTATGGTTATTGGTATGAGCCTGATGGGCGTTCACAGGAGCAGCAACTATTGTTCGAAAAAGTTGAAGTGAAACCCCAAGCTCTGGAATGGCTCTTTACTGAAGCGTCTGGGCAAAAGTTTGGCTTGAGTGTTGATAATGTCAATCAGCCAGAAATGAAACCAAGTGAAGACTTCAAAGTGCGCGTTTATCATCAAGTTCAGGCTTACCTGGAAGATGGTTTGCCTGATCGAGCACAATTATTCTTAACGGCGCTGCTGTATTATTTCAAGGCGAATAGCCCTCATTTAAACTTGAATGACTTTGACTTGCTTTCTCTTGGTTAAATTAAGCCTTATTCGCTATCAAAGCTTGCAAGCGAGGTGGATGGCGAATAAGCTCTCAGGTCAACTATATATAGGTTAAACTAGGTAATTATTAGATGAAGTTAAGTGGCCTTTTTGGCAGAAAGAACAAAACAAATCCCCCTCGATCAGCTGGTATGCCAAACAAAAATACCCCGCTGCCGTTAAAAAAACAAATAGAAAAACCCGCTAAATCCAATAATCAAACTACCTCAGCGAAAGAAATACCTGTAAAACCTGTAAAACCTGCTAAGCCTGTCTGGACTGAAAAAGACTACCAGGTTGAACCACAAGAAGGAAAGTCGCGTTTCCATGATTTAAACCTAAAGCCCGAGTTGCTTCACAGTATTGCAGATCTTGGCTATCAATATTGTAGTGATATTCAGGCAGAATCACTTCCACATACCTTATTAGGGCACGATGTGATTGGTAAGGCTGCTACCGGAACAGGCAAAACAGCAGCATTTTTAATTACTATCATTAACGATTTCCTTGGTCGGCCTGTGCCTTCTGGCGAACGCTTTGCCAGTGAACCCAGAGCGCTTATTTTGGCGCCAACAAGAGAGTTAGCCATGCAAATAGAGAAGGATGCAATCGCTTTGACCAAGCACTGCAATCTGTCTGTTTATTCTGTGTTGGGCGGCATCGACTATCAGAAACAAAAAGACTATGTGCGTGGAAAAGTCATTGATATTCTGGTGGCAACGCCAGGTCGGTTGATCGACTTTTTAAATAGTAGCGATCTTTACCTTGATCAATTAGATTTCTTAGTTATTGATGAAGCAGACCGTATGTTGGATATGGGCTTTATTCCTGATGTGAAACGTATTATTAGTCGTTGCACTAAAGTGTCTGATCGTCAGACGCTGTTATTCAGCGCAACCTTCAGTGATGATGTTATGAACTTGGTAGAACGGTGGACAACGAACCCTATTCAAATTGAAATCAAGTCTGAACAGCAGACAACGGATAAAGTAGAGCAAAAAATCTTTATGGTGCCGACGGATGAAAAACTCGACATCATTTGCAAATATATCGAAATTAATAAAGTGAGTCGGGCGATCATTTTTGGGAATCGTCGCGATGAAACACGAAAATTAGAAGCCAGACTCAAAAGTAAAGGTATTAAAGCGGCATTATTATCAGGTGAAGTTCCTCAACATAAGCGTATTAAAACCTTAGAGCAGTTTAAAAGTGGGCAGGTTGAAATTCTGGTGGCGACAGATGTCGCGGGTCGGGGTATTCATGTCGATGGTGTTAGCCATGTATTTAATTATAACTTACCTGAAGATCCGGAAGACTATGTGCATCGAATTGGCCGAACAGGGCGGGCAGGCGAAAAGGGAATCTCGATATCATTTGCCTGTGAAGATGATGCCTTTTTGTTACCTGAGCTTGAAGCCTATATTGGCATGAAGTTACCTTGTGAATATCCAGACTATTTATTAGATAAAGATACAGAATAAGCAAACAAAGAGACTATAAATGAAGATAGTGGCTGACGAGAATATTCCTCTTATAAAACGTTTTTTTGGTGAGTTTGGTGAGGTTGTCATACTTCCCGGTAGAGAAATTTCCAAGAGCGACCTTGAATATGCCGATATTTTAATTGTTCGTTCGATTACTCAGGTTAATGCAGACTTACTCGATGGCACACCTGTCAAATTTGTAGGAAGCTGTACGATAGGGATGGATCATATCGATACAGAATATCTTCAGCGCAACGGCATTAAATACACCAATGCTCCCGGGTGTAATGCTAACTCTGTTGTCGAATATTTACTGAGTTGTTTGTCGATACTGACAGAAACCCATGAACTACATTGGGACTCTCTGTCAGTAGGTATAATTGGTTATGGTAATGTTGGTAGATTGTTGGGAAAACGATTAAAAAAACTAGGCATTAACTATGTTGCCTATGATCCTTTTCTAGACAATCCTGAGTTAGTTTCATTTGAAGACGTACTTAAATGTGATGTGATCACCCTGCATGTTCCTTTAACAAAAGATACCCGATTTCCGACTTATCACATGTTTGATGAGCACGTTTTGGCCAAGCTTCATGCAAATCAGGTCTTGATCAATGCCAGCCGTGGTGCAGTGATTGATAACCAGACCTTATTGGCTGCTCTCAAAAAAGACAACAGCTTTACTGCAATATTGGATGTATGGGAAAACGAGCCTGCAATCAATGTTGATCTTGCACGCCAGGTACTGATAGGCACGCCTCACATAGCAGGTTATAGCTTTGATGGTAAGGTGGCCGGGACTGAGATGGTTTACCGTCGTTTATGTCAAGTCATGGGTTTGCCTACCCGGCATTCGGCAGGTCAGTTTTTGGAAGAACCTTCGTTATCAAAAATGAGTTTTACATCCAATGCAGATTTGGATTGGTCTATTCATACAGCCGTTAGAGCATGTTTTGATGTGCGTCATGATCATAGCTTATTGCAGCGAAGTTTGAGTTTGGATGAAAATGGACGGAAATCAGCCTTTGATTTGTTTAGAAAAAATTATCGGTGTCGACGAGAATTTTCTGGCATTAAAATTCAGTTAAAACAAGTTAATTCAGAATTACATACCAAATTTAAAGCCTTAGGGTTTAATGTAAAGTCTTAATGTAAATTCATCTGTAAATGTTTCTAATGGCAAGGTGAGTATTTCTAATAGATAAGGTAAATGTCGTGGTTGTTGAGCAAGAAAGTGATTCTAACCTGGATATCAGCGAATCCTTTGCTGATTTGGGTCTAACGATAGGGGGGCACTTTACGATCGAAACCATTGCGTCTGCAAGAAAGTACCAAGTTCAATTAATCGGTTATCTCGATAAACGAAGTATTCTGATTACACCGCCTTTAAGGGAAGGCCGTGAAGTTCTTTTAGAAAACAATACAGGGCTTGCCATACGTTTGCTTGAAGGGAAAAAAGTATGCGCATTTGAGACCAAAATAATTTATCGATCAAGCCACCCTTATACGTATTATCATCTTCAATTTCCAGCCTCTGTTAATACCCGCCAAATTAGAAACTCTGAACGCATAGATATTCATTTAGATGTTTCGGTAGATAGTGATTTTGATATTGTGGGGAATTGGCCTAAACCGGCAACAATTACTAACTTAAGCAAGTCAGGTGCGCGTATGGTTTCTCCTCATTCACTGGGAGAAAAAGGTCATGAACTTGTGTTGATGTTTGAAATTTTTGTAAGTGGTATTCATAAAAAACTCCATATTCCATGTTTAATTAGAAATATCGAATTTAGTGCCTCCTCGCAAAATGAACATCAAGGGCATTATATTGTCGGTGCGCAATTCATAGATATGAGTGATGAAGTACGCCTAAGTCTGTCCAGTTATATTTATGAGCATGACCGAAAGTAATATTCACCTCGATTTTAGTCATATAGAAATGCAGCAGAAAATTAAATTGGATAAGCTCTGAGTATGCCACCTTCTAATTACATATCTTCTTTTCGCCTTGGTTTAATTGTCAATCCATATGCAGGTGTTGGCGGTCCTTCTGCTTTAAAAGGCAGTGATCATAAAGATGCACGTCAGCTTGCCTTTGAAAGAGGTGTCGAGCCCAAAGCCAATCAGCGAGTCGCTGATATGTTTGCGGTGCTTCAGCATGATTTGAAACAACTTCATATTGTGACGGCAACCGGGATTATGGGTCAGGATGCTTGTCGTCACTTACATAATTTATCGCTGGAAACAGTGTTTGAGGCGCCGTCTGAAACAAACGCTGAAGATACTCAAAAGGCAGCAAAAGCCATTATCAATAAACAGGTTGATCTGTTGGTTTTTGTCGGTGGAGATGGTACTGCAAGAGATATTTATTCTGCCATTGGTTCTGCTCAAACAGTGCTGGGTTTACCTGCGGGAGTGAAGATGCACTCAGCTGTTTTTGCGGTTACCCCAAAGGCAGTTGCTTCCGTTATAGACAGTATGATGAGTCGTCGCTTAGTCGCTGCGCGTATGGCGGAAGTGAGAGATATTGACGAAGACGCCTTTGCTAAAGGGCAAGTAAAAACACGTTATTTTGGTGAAATGCAAATACCGGATGATCAGTTACTTGTTCAGTCTGTTAAGTGCTCGGGTTTGTTAGACGATGAAATAATGCTCGATGAGCTCTGCGCTTATCTTGTCGAAACACTCGAACAGGATACACTTTATATACTTGGATCAGGTGGAACATTAAAACACCTTAAAGCAAGCTTAGGCATAGAGCAGCCAACATTATTGGGTGTCGATGTTTGGTATAACAGCGAAGTTGTTTGTTACGACGCCCATGAACACCAGTTGTTTGAACTAATTCAACAATATGAGAATGTCAAAATCATCTTGTCTATTATTGGCGGCCAAGGCATTGTTTTAGGCAGAGGCAATCAACAAATTAGTGCGCGACTCATAGAACAGGCCGGTATCGGTTCGCTTCAATTTATATCGACACAAAGCAAGATTTTAGCACTTAATGGCAGGGCTTTAATGGTTGATAGTGGCAGTGATAGTCTTAATCAACGCCTTGCCGGTTTTCACAAAATCATTTGTGGTTATGAGGACTTTGTGCTTTATGAAATTGCTTATTCTTGAACAAGGTTTGCTTTGCAAAAGCATATTTTACAAAAGCTTACCTTGAAAATATTAGTAGTTTGCGAAGGTCTTTAGAAGATGTTGCATAGCTAATGCCAGCTGTGTAGACGTGCCGTGATGGGAAATGTGCTTGAGTGTTTCTATGTTTGGACGGCCTGACAGTCCAAGGTTTTCAGGTAGAATTGTCTTACTTAATGTATTCAGAAACCTATCTTGGCAAATGCTTGATACGGTTGTTAAGCCTTTCATGGTCAAACACGCTTGATCAGCCGCTTCTTGGCGTAAGGTGCTTTCAAAGCGAATAAAGCCTTCTAGCTCTAACCATAATATCGTACCAAAACACGATTGAAAGCGGTCGCTATGCAAACCATATTCATCTGGCTGGTCTGGGCCTGCAATATCTTCTACGTAGATATTACTCTTCTTAGGGAAGGCTTGATAAAGCGAGAGCATCGTTTTAAAGGCGTCGTGATAAAACTCTTCAATATGAATGTCGAACATAGTGATGTGTGTTCACTAAAAAGCCTAGTTTAAATGGCTTTTTAGTGAACTATTCCTAATCTATTTTTAGTTTGGCGAGTGCTTGAGGTCGTTGTTTGACTGTTTCAGGCGATTGTTTATACCCTTTCAAAAAGCGTTCAAAACGATTAATGGCATCTTCCAAGGCATCGACTCTGGGTAAGAATACGAAACGGAAGTGTTGTGTATCGTTCAGATTAAAGCCAGTACCATGAACAATTAACATGCGCTGTTGCTTGAGTAGATCAAGTACTAACTGCTCATCATTTATAATTGGGTATATCTCGGGGTCGAGTTTGACAAACATATATAGGGCACCGTCTGGTTTAACACATGAGACGCCTTTAATGCCATTAAGCATGTTTGATGCAAGCTCTCTTTGTTCCCACAGTCGTCCACCAGGAACCGTTAAATCATCGATGCTTTGATAGCCGCCTAAAGCAGTTTGAATCGCGTATTGAGCAGGCACATTGCAGCACAAACGCATCGAGGCAAGCATATCTATGCCATCGATAAAATCTTCCGCATTATGTATTGGGCCTGAAATAAGCATCCAGCCAGAACGATAACCCGCAGCACGATAAGCCTTTGATAAACCGTTAAATGTTAGCGTAATGACATCTTCAGATAAGCTAGACAAAGGTGTATGGATCGCACCGTCGTATAGGATTTTATCGTATATCTCATCTGCTAGAAGAATGAGCTGATGTTTTCGCGCCATAGCGACTAGTTTTTTTAATAAGCTTTTTGGGTAAACAGAGCCCGTTGGGTTATTCGGGTTAATCACCACAATTGCCTTGGTATTCTCGGTAATTTTGTTTTCAATATCATCAAGATCTGGGTGCCAGCTGCTTTCCTCATCACATTTATAATGTATTGGCTTGCCGCCACTTAAGGTGACTGCTGCAGTCCATAAAGGGTAGTCGGGAGAAGGAATCAGTACCTCATCGCCATTGTTAAGCATCGCTTGCATAGCCATAACGATTAATTCACTGGCGCCATTACCTAGGTAGATATCTTCAATATCGATATTTAAAATACCCTGAGACTGATAGTGCTGCATCACAGCCTTACGTGCAGAATATAAGCCTTTCGAATCGCTATAACCTTGGGCATTGGGTAAATTACGAATCACATCTGTTTGGATTTCTTCAGGTACATCAAATTCAAAAGGAGCCGGATTACCAATATTCAGCTTGAGAATACGATGACCTTCTTCCTCTAATCGCTTTGCTTCACGCGCCACTTCTCCACGAATGTCATAACACACATTGTCGAGTTTTGAGGACTTCTTGATAATTTTCATGGCTACGTAACCTAAGTAATAATGATAATTGGAAATTTATGGCAGGAATGAAAGCAAAAACAGGGTTTTGGATGGCATTCGCAAGGGAGATATTTTAATAAAATCAGGCGTCATATTGTATGCTAAATATTCAATTTTCTTAATTAAATAATAGTAGGAAAGCCATTAAATTAAAGTGCTAGCTTAAAATAAGCTAAATAACCCGCATATTCTTAATTTCGGACTAAACTAATTAAATTGGTTTTTAACGAAAAAATATCAAATAACACGAAAATAAAGCGAATCTTTATGAGTGAATTGCAGCGTCAAATACAGTTAGCTAAATACTATCGATCTTTGAGATTTTTGGTAGTCGATGATTTCGAAAATTTTCGATTATCTATTCGTCAGATGATTCGTGCATTTGGTGTAGAAAGTATTGAAGTGGCCAGTAATGGTGAAGATGCTGTTTCACGTTGTGAGTTTGAAGAGTTCGACGTTATTTTGTGTGATTATAATTTAGGTCCGGGAAAAAATGGCCAACAAATCCTTGAGGAGCTTCGCCATAATAAACTGTTAAAGCAGACCAGTATCTTTATTTTGATTACGGCAGAAACCTCCAAGGATATGGTGATGGGGGCGCTTGAGTATCTACCCGATGGTTACATCACCAAACCGATTACCAAAGCGGTGCTTCAAAAACGTCTCGATAGCATGATTGAACAGCGAGAGATTTTGAAGCCTATTAATGAAGCGGTTGATGCCGAAAATTTTGACCTAGCCATCCAGCTTGTTAATCGAGAAATGCAGTCAGAAACAAAATATGTAACGTGGTGTCTTAGAAAATTAGCCAGTTTATATTTCACGAAAGGTGAATATGAGTTAGCCCGGAGAATCTACGAAGATGTGCTCTCGAAAAGAGATATAGGATGGGCACATTTGGGGCTTGGCAAGGTAAATATTGCGCTAGGCCGTTATGATGAAGCTATCGAAGGTTTAGATTCTCTTATTAAGCAGAATGGTAATTTGATAGAAGCCTATGATTGGCTAGCCGAGGCCCAGCTTAAAAAAGGTAAAGCAAAAGAGGCGCAGAACACTTTAAAGAGCGCGGTGGAAATCTCGCCATTCGCCATTTTAAGGCAAACTAAATTAGCAGAGGTATGCACAAAAAACAAAGATGTTGAAGCTGCAACAGAAGCATTTAGAAGTAGTGTGAAACTGGGATATAACTCTGTCCATGAATCATCAGATAACTATTTAAACCTAGGCCGATGCTTATCGGAGCTGTCTGAAGGCGATAATTCAGAATTGGGTAAAAAACGCGCAAAAGAAGCGGTCCATACCCTGGGGCGTGCGGCGAAGAAGTTTAAAGATGACCCCGATGTGCAAACCAATGCACTACTCATTGAATCTCGAGTTCACAAAGGTCAAGGCGATGATAATAAGTCGCAAGCCGTATTAGACAAAGCGAAGCAAACCATGGATATGGAACGTGCCAGTGCTGACACAGCGCTCGAATTTGCTAAAACGCTTTACAGTATTGGTGAAGAATCACAAGCCGAGCAGCTATTAAGTAATCTCGCATCTCAGCATGGAGATAATCAGGCCATTCTGAATGATATTGAAGAGCTGCTGGATGAACCCGTAAGTTTGCAAAAGAAAGTCAAGGCCAGAAAACTCAACAAGCAGGGTATTGGTGCATTTGAGAGTGGTGATTTACCTGAAGCAATTAAGGTATTTGAAGAGGCATTAGCTGTGACGCCAAAACACCCTGCGCTAAATCTGAATATTGTTCAAGTGATGCTTAAGCAAATTAAACAGCAAGGTGGTAACCCAGAGCTTAAGCGTAAATGCGACACATGTCTTAAAAATGTGGCGCATATACCTGAACAGCATCGTCAACATAAGCGTTATTTACATCTGCGCAAGAAAGTTGATGCACTTTGAATAATCCCTCCTTTAAAAGAAACTATTAGAAACAAGAGCTTGAGAAGATGCTGCCGGATCGTTATCATAGCAGCCGTTCTTAGCGCTGCTATGTAGATAATAAGCCTCTTTAAGGGAGCGTTAGCAAGAATTAGTTTGAGTTTTTTTAACTGTTTTTATAAAGTTAACATGTTGAAAAGTCCCTGTAGCTCAGTTGGATAGAGCAAGCGCCTCCTAAGCGCTAGGTCGGACGTTCGAATCGTCTCAGGGACGCCATTTTCAAACCGGGTCACATTTCAATACTGATACATCTAAGGAAACACCACAGCCGCCTAGGCCGCAGTAACCATTAGGGTTTTTGTCTAAATATTGCTGGTGATATTCTTCTGCATAGTAAAAGTCGTTTGCGGGTAGAATTTCCGTTGTAATTTCACCGAGATCATTTGCATCTAATGCTTTTTGAAATACCTGTTTACTGTGTAGCGCCAACTTTTGCTGTTCTTCATTAAATGTATAAATACCAGAACGATACTGAGTGCCTTGATCGTTGCCTTGTCGCATACCCTGGGTTGGATTATGTGATTCCCAAAATATTTTTAGTAAGGCCTTGAAATTGATTACTTCTGGCTTATAAATAACCAGAACCACTTCGTTGTGCCCGGTTGAACCAGAACAAACTTCTTGGTAAGTCGGGTTAGGTGTATAACCAGCGCTATAACCGACGGCAGTACTATACACACCATCTAGCTGCCAAAACTTACGCTCTGCCCCCCAAAAGCAACCCATGCCAACTATGACTTGTTCTAAACCATTTGGAAACGGTGGAACTGTTTTGTTTTGGGTGACAGTATGCATGCCTGATATTGTTAGGGGAGTGCTTCTGCCAGCCAAGGCATTTTCAGGCTTAATCATTTTTGTTTTCTCGGATTTTAAGAACATAGGCGCCTCAATAGCAGTGTTTTTCAAGATGGTTAATAGCGCATTGGTTTATTCTATTTCGTCGTCTTAAGTTCATCAGAACTGACAAAATTCATAGAAAGTGAGTTGACGCAATGTCGTGTGTTTTTAGCTGTTAGTCTTTCACCTTCAAAAATATGCCCTAAATGTCCATTGCAGTTGGCGCAAAGTATTTCGGTTCTGCGACCATCAGCATCGATTTCATGGCGGATGGCGTTTTTGATTTCATCATCAAAGCTTGGCCAGCCACAATGGGAAGGGAATTTATCTTCAGACCGATAAAGTGGTGCGTTACATTGTTTGCAGGTATAAACGCCACCCTCGAAGAAATCATCGTATTTCCCGGTAAAAGGCTGTTCGGTGCCTTTGTTAATAAGGATGTGTTTTTCGTTTGGGCTGAGGGGGTTGTACTTTGGCATATCATGCTCTCGATGATTTAAATGATAAGGAGAATAACGTCGACATTTTTATACATTTACGTAGTGTTTAGTCAAACAGTTCATATCGTGGATAGTTATTTGTCAGCAAATATGTGTGATGTTGTAAGACGTATCATTCAAGTGTACGTCATCTCCAATGCTGCTATTAATTAAGGCCACCCCCAAAGGTGAAGAAGGCGTAATGAGCATAATAAACATGTTTTGATAATGCAGGGAAATGCCCCCCGCAACAGGGCTTATAAAAAAATGTTTTTGTTCGTTTTTAGCTGTTGTCAGGCAAACTAAAGCGCCAACACCAATTTCCATGTCTGGACTAAACTGTTTTACTCTAAGTTTATTAAACGTCGCTAAATTTTCTTCAAGTTGCATTACGCGTTTCGACTGTCCTTCAGCTAGATAGGCAGCTTCAAGACCGAGCGTGTCATATTTGTTTTCTGCTTTGTTTTCTTCATGGGTGGCTGTTTCATATGCTTGAATAGCCGCTTGAGACGTATTCATTAAAAGAATTTTTAATTGCTCTTCAATGACTTTATGTAGACATGATTTGTCGAGTTGCATAGTACCTGGATACTGGAAATAAATATTAAGGCTCATAATAAATTAGTCTATTATGAGCCTTTTAAGAGGGATTAATAGCGTTGGTTTAATGATTATAATGTTTAGCATTAACAAAGTTGTTTGGGTCAAAGTCAGGGTAGGTATGTGAACGCATCACATTGGCTAAAGTCGAGTAAACTTCAATCCAGGCTTGTTTTAGCTCTGGCGTGAAAGCATCGCCTAAACCTGTTTTTAATGCAAAAATTAATGCATTACCTACAGGTGTGTAATCTTCAACCTTTACACCGTAGTCGATATGCTTATCCGCTAAGTTTTGCAAAACTGGGACCAAAGCTTCTAAATTATCTAAGCTTTTTACGGCAATTTTTAAGGTGGCCATTAACTTTTTGCCTTGATCTGATAAATCAGACTTGAATAAAGGCCTCAGAGACGGGTCATATTCAAAGAGCTTGGTATAAAATATTTCAGCCGCTTGATCTGAGATTGGTTCTACCTTAGAGAAGCTTTCTTGTACCAGTTGTTTTTGTCTTTCAGAAATACCCATTATTATGATGCCTTAGTGAATAATGATTTAGATTGAAGGGTAGTTCTCTGATCGCCTTTAAGCAAACTTATGCCCATACCTTAAAATAAGAAAAACAGCATAAACGCTAAGCCCACCCTTTACTTTTACTTCTAGGTTCAATAAAAAGCTTCAACAAAACTTATGCTGTTATTTCCATTGCTCGCGGTCTTAGAACTTAGCTGACAGAGTATCGATTACGATAAACTTTCGTCAGTTTCTTCAAATGAATTTGATCTTGGATTAATGAAAACAAAGGTGATGAGTTAAGTTTAGGATTTAAGCCTTTACCCATTCGTTTAAGCTGTCTTTTGGTGATCGCCATTGTTGCCATGGCAGATAAAGTTTTATCTTTCCAGCTTACATTGGGTAGGCTTGCTTTAGCGCTGGGGTTTCCTTTCCATTGGTTTGGTAAGTCGGGTGCGAATGCTAAGGCTCTTCCTATACCGACCATATCAACACCTTCATCTAAAACGTGTTGCGCCACAGGTAAACGTAAAATACCGCCCGTGGTCATTATCGGCATTGTTGCTTCTTTGGCAATCTCTTTGGCGAATTGCAGAAAGTAAGCTTCTCTTTCCAGGGTTCTACCATCAGCCGTGTTACCTTGCATGGCAGGGCTTTCATAACTGCCACCCGATAATTCAACTAAATCGACCTTTAGTTCATTTAAAACTTTAACCACTTCAATCGCATCGGCCTGTTCAAAACCACCACGCTGAAAGTCAGCCGAATTCAGTTTCACGGCTATGGCAGCTTCTTTTGGTAAGACCGCTTTTACCGCTTTCACCACTTCATAAAGTAAACGTGCTCTATTGTCTAAACTGCCTCCCCACTGGTCTGTCCTGTGATTGGTCAACGGTGAAAGGAATTGAGACAGTAAATAACCGTGAGCGGCATGAATTTCTACACCATTAAAACCCGCTTCAATTGCACGTGATGCTGTTTTTGCAAAACGTTGGATCAGCTCTTGAATATCGTCTTCAGTCATCGGTGTGGGTTGGCCAAATAACTTGCTGTGTTTTCCCATATCCAAGGCAATATCAGAGGGCGATAATACTTTTCCACCCATGGCTGCAAAAACCTGTCGGCCTGGGTGGTTAATCTGCATCCACATATGAGTACCATGCTGGGTGCCTGCTTTTGCCCATTTTTTAAAAGGCGCTAAATCTGTTTCAGCTTCTAAGACAATACCGCCAGGGCCTGTCATGGCACTGTGATCAATCATCACGTTCCCGGTAATAAGTAAACCAGCCCCACCAGAAGACCATTGTTTATAAAGGTTGATAATGGAATCGCCCGGCAAGTGACCGCATGCTGCCATATTTTCTTCCATCGCCGCTTTGGCAATTCTATTAGGTAAAACACTGCCATTTGGAAGTGTTAAGGTATCAAAAACTGATAAAGCCATTTAGGTTCTCGCTTAGATATAAAGAAAAGGGACTAATGCGTCATTGGATTTTATAGAGTATAAGTTTAAAGTTAATTTTCATGTCAATGATTTAACAAAACTTCACCTTGCTGCCATTATGAAATTTATCCTACTCACTCACGAGCGAGAACTCAATAAAAGCACAAATACCGGGCGTATCGTGAAAGAGATTTTAGGTGATGATGCCGAGATTATTCTCTGGAAACGTAAAGAGCCGAATGAGTTTTTAGTCAGCTTACTGGAAACAAAAAAGGCTGCTTTAGTCTTCCCTGCGAATGATTCTGAGTTTTCAGACAATACTCCAGAAAGCTATGAATACCTCGTTATTCTTGATGCAACCTGGCAAGAAGCACGCAAGATGTTTAATCGCAGCAGCTATCTTAATCAGGCAGATAAAGTGTCACTTAAAACGACAAAACCCTCGGTATTTACATTACGCCGTAATCAAATTGAAGGGGGGCTAAGTACTGCCGAATGCGTGATAGCCTTGTTGTGTCATCAAAATACTTCAGACAAACTTAAACTTCTGGAGCAACGGTTTGAGTTATTTAACGGTGGGGTGGGGCGGTGACAAAAGCCATTAGTTGAATCTTCCTGCCTGAGTTTCCCCACCCTGAGCTCACTGAAGAGCTCGAAAAGCTGTCTTAGACGAAATTAAACAGAAACTAAAAGGTTTAATTAATCATTTAATGATGCGAATCAATAAATCTATTCGCCAAGCGGCTTTGTAGAACTTACACTTTCAAAGATATAAAAATTTTAAAGAAAGCAGCTATGTCTACTCTTAGTCATGATAGTTTTAATACATGTGCACTCACCAAGACCTATATCACGGGTGAGACCGAAGTACAGGCTCTGCGAGGTGTCGATATCGATATTCCCCAAGGTGAGCTTGTCGTTCTTCTTGGGCCTTCTGGCAGCGGTAAGTCAACGTTTCTAAATATTATCGGAGGGCTCGATCAGGCCTCGTCTGGCCAGGTTTTTTTCCGTGGCCAAGACCTTAGCCAAATGAGCTCAAAAGAACTGACCTTGTATCGAAGAGAACATATTGGCTTCATTTTTCAATCTTATAACTTAATCCCCAGCCTCACAGCACTAGAGAATGTTGCTTTAGTCACCGAGATTGCCCGCGAACCCATGTCACCTCTTGACGCTTTAGATGCCGTCGGTTTAAAAAACAGAGCTTCACACTTTCCCTCACAACTCTCTGGTGGAGAACAACAAAGAGTTGCCATAGCAAGAGCGCTGGCTAAACAACCCGAAGTCATGCTCTGTGATGAGCCAACAGGTGCGCTCGATATAGAAACCGGCATCGTGGTGTTAAAAGCCCTGATGGACGCAAATGAAAAGTCAGGTGCAAGCTGTATTATCATCACGCATAACGTTTCCATTGCCCAGCTTGCACATAGAGTCATTCACTTTGCCGATGGTCAGGTTAATCGAATTACCTTAAACAAAGACAGAAAACAGCCTGAAGATGTTGAGTGGTGAACGCATGATAATTGGCCCATTAAATAAAAAGCTGCTGCGCGACATTGCTAATATCAAAGCACAAATAGCAGCTATTGTGCTTGTGATGGCTGCTGGTATTGCGATATTTATTATAATGTTCGGGGTTCTGGATAGCCTCAAGCTGACTAAAGAAACCTATTATGATCGTTATCAGTTTGCCGATATTTTCGCCTCATTAAAACGTGCTCCCGAGTCGCTTAAAAATAGAATCGATGACATTCCTGGTGTGTCCGTCAGCCAAACAAGAATCAGTTTTGGCATGACCTTAAATATTCCCAATATGATCGAACCGGCCAGCGGGAAAATACTTTCAGTACCCGATACGCATGCTTCACCACTCAATCAACTGTATCTCCATTCAGGTAGAATGCTGCACCCAAATGAAGAGGATGCCATCCTAGCTGATCAAGGTTTTTTTGAGGCGCACAACTTAAGTTTGGGTGACAAATTATCGGTTACCTTAAATGGCCAACTAAGAGAATTGAAAATCGTCGGCGTGGTACTCTCACCTGAGTATGTTTACAGTATTGCCCCTGGCGCGTTAATGCCCGATAGCAAACGTTACGGCATTTTCTGGATGAGCCGGAGTTCACTCGCAGCGCTGACCAATATGAAAGGTGCCTTTAATGATCTCGCCATTAAAACTGAACGCAGCGCAAAGCTCGATAACATCACCTTAAAAGTGGATCAGATTTTGGCACCTTATGGTGGTTTACTGGCCTATGATCGCAGTACACAATTATCTAATTTCTTTGTTGAAAACGAACTAAAACAACTCTATTCCATGGGCATGATGGCTCCCATGATATTTCTCAGTGTCGCCGCCTTCTTGGTAAATGTCGTGATGTCACGACAAATAGCTACTCAGCGTGAGCAAATTGGCATGTTGAAAGCCATCGGTTACAGTGATCTGGAAGTCTCCAGTCATTATTTGAAGCTAGTTTTACTCATTGTATTGATGGGCACACTAATCGGTCTCTTTCTCGGAACATGGATGGGGGCAGGTATGACGCGCATGTACGCTGAGTTCTTTCATTTTCCGATTCTTAAATACAGCTTTTCGAAGGAGGTGATGATTTTCGCGGTATTGTCTTGTACCTTTGCGGCAATTATCGGCACGTTATTTGCGATTCGTCATGCGACATCCATCACGCCTGCCGAGGCAATGCGCCCTGAAAGCCCTACAGCATTTAAGACCACATTATTAGAGCGCTTGGGTGTTCACCAGCATTTATCATTTCTTAGCCGAATTGTCTTAAGGCAATTAGAGCGTCGGCCGATTCGCGCCTTATTGTCTACCATGGCTATGTCACTTGCTTTATGTGTCTTGATCTTCAGTTTTTTTTTGGAAGATTCAATGAATTATTTGCTGGATGTACATTATGATCTAACGCAAAGAGAAGACTTAAATATCAGCTTTGTAGACGCTAAACCACTACGTGCCTTAGAAGAAATAAGAGTCATACCTGGAGTGCTTAGGGTCGAGCCTATCAGAGCAATTGCAGTGAAACTAAAGTCTAAACATTATGAAAAACGCAGTGCGATTATTGGCTTAAGTCACCATTCTGATTTGTTCCGGGTCATCAACGAGCAACTTCAAGCTGTTAACCTGCCAGCAACAGGTCTCGTGATTAATCAAAAACTCGCTGAAATCTTACACCTATCGCTGGGCGATATGGTCGAGGTAGACGTGCTGGAAGAAAAACGACATAGTTTAGCGATTCCTGTGACAGCTATAACTCAGGAATTTATCGGCCTAGGTGCCTATATGAATATTCATGAGCTAAGTGCTTTATTAGATGAAACACCCAAAATTACAGGCGCCTCAATTATGGTCGATGCCAATCACAGCGCGTTGTTGTATCAAGAATTGAAAGATATTCCAGCGATTATCGGATTAAATATCATGACGGTATTAAGGAAAATATTCGAAGATCTAATGGCAGAAAACCTGTTCAAGATGGTGAGCATTAATATACTCTTCGCCAGTTTTATCAGTTTTGGTGTGGTGTATAATACTGCACGCATCACTCTATCGGAACGAGGAAGAGAGCTGGCTAATCTGAGTGTGCTGGGCCTGACACCGGGTGAAGTGGCCTATCTATTATTTGGTGAGTTGGCCATCATTACTTCAGCATCCATCCCTGTTGGGATTCTGTTCGCCCAGCAACTTGCACTTGCAATGACGCACTCCATGAGTACCGAACTGTTCCGGATACCATATTATATTGCCAATAATACCTATGGGGCTGCTGTGGCTATTTTACTGATTAGCACCTTGTTGTCTTTTTACCTTGTCTGGCGCCGAGTCAATAAAATTGATCTGGTCAGCGCCCAAAAGGGTGCAGTATAAAGACCTAAAGCAAGGCGTGGACTTTCAATGAAGGACACTAACTGAATTAAACGGGACCTATGTGATGAACAGCAAGAAGATACAACGCAGCGCAAAAACCGTGATCAAAATTTTTCTTGCCCTGTTTGCTTTAGGGCTCATGATTTTTGCCTTCCTACCCGAACGGGTAAAAGTGGATATGACAACGATCGAAAAAGGTGATTTATTAGTCACCCTGGAAGGCGAAGGTAAAACCCGTATTCATGATATCTATGT
>CAXBDA010000058.1:0-21137 GCA_963974595.1 uncultured Oleiphilus sp.
GTAAGTAATTCTGTCTATTATTTATATCGATAATCATTGATCACGTCACTAAAAAATATTTACTTCCAGCCCCTTATCCAAGGGGTGTTCTTTAGCTGGAAAAATTGGGCGAATTGGATATATTTTGCGACGTCTTTGAGCAAGTTGTTGGCCAAGAAATGACCAAAGTACAGGATGAGGCAATTCGAAAAATCATCGCAGGAATTCACAAACATGCGGTAAACGTATGAAACCTATTAAGTTGGATTATTAAGTTGGATTATTAAGTTGGATAAAGAAGAGCGTTATTTTACGCAATTAGGCAAAAACCCTTTATTCCTCATTAACGGCCCAGCGAGTGCAGGTAAAAGTGCTATTTTGGATGCGCTTTGTTTTGCTAATTCCCGGATTTTGTTATGTGGAATTTAACTCTGTCACCAATATTTGTTTTGTTGTGATAGTCTCCAATTACTTCCATCCACTTGTCGGAATACCTCTCGTAGTTACCAGAACCTTTGCCAAACGCAATAAATACAGGTATGGCTCTATCATGTGTATAGATTTTTTCAAAAACTGAGTGGTCAAAGGATCTGAATTTTTTATTATATTCTCGTATTGTTGATTTATAGCTCGTCGCAACAGATAAAAAGTAATTGACTCTCCCTAGCGCCACCATCTTAATGGACTGGTAGATACCGTTGGTAATGTGTATTTTTTCTTTTGGAAGGCTTTTAATAAAATGATCCATCGTCGGTCCAAAGCTATCTCCCCGAGCAAAACTGAGGCTGTAGTTTTTCAAGTCATCTAAGGATCTTACAGGGCCTATTCGATTTGCTAAGGCGTAGGCTTCTACACTCGCTCGATTGATTAAAGCTGGGCGAGGCAGGTAGTCAAGAATCTTTTCACGCTCTGGAGTTTTATTGACACCAAGTATCATTGAAATATTGCCCCTCGCCACTTCCAGTTGGCATCGCTTCCAATTTTGAATCTCAATAATATCGATATTAATGTTGGGGTTCTTTTCTCTAAATAGCGCTAGCTGTTCCATCAGGATGCCATCGTAGCTTTCACCTTCAGCATATATCCAAGGGCTCCAATTAAAGTATGCACACAAGGATAGCGTTTCCGCTTGAATGTTTATTGCAAATAAAGACAGCAAGACAAATCGAAGCAAAATAGCCACCTTACCAAGCTAAGAGAATGTCTCAAGTATAGTTGAGCGAGTTAATATTCGCACTGTTTGATTACTGGCATTATCTAATGCCAAATATCACCCACGACCTGACGTAACCCTATTGGCTCAAGTAAGCCCCTGAAGAACTTAACCTGATCAATAGCTATGTCCACAAAATACTTTGTGACATGAATCAAATCTGTATCTGACAAAATGCCGTGCCCATCAGAATCTCCCTGTCGAGGTTTATCCGCTTCTGCGAGCGCCGCGTAATACTCCTTACTATTACGACAAAAACCACGAGCGAGCGACCATAAACCATAGCCAGTGCATAAGCACATATATTTCGGATATTGTACGCACTAGTTTAGCCTATTGATTCAGGAAGTTAGGTCATGTGCTGGGTTTTACCGCTAGCTAGCCAAATAAGCACTCTACATGCTCATCAAGCCATAACGGATACTTGGTCATGGCTTTTGCGTATAAACGGCTTTGTAGATGCCCATCCAGCCATGCGCGCAAATTTGGGTAGGGCGCCTGAATAAACCAAGCGCGATTAACTCGCGAAAATTGGCGAACAAAGGGCAGCAAGGCATAATCAATAAGACCTGTTTTTTGGCCTATAAAATATCCAGGGTCTGTCTGGCTTATTAACGGGCCCGCTTTCGTCAGCGCTTCTGCCGATCGCTTACTTAGGCTGAGCCGCTGTTCGAGTTCGGCAATAAAGATCTCACATTTTTGACGTTCTTCGATTTCACTTTCAAGATGGAAGCGTTTGGCTTTTTTGTAGATCTCTAATTGCGGTTTAAAGACTTTATCGTTGTGCTTAATTAGCTCAAGCATCGCCGGTAGATCGTCAGGCTGGTCTTTGTGCAGCAAATCACCAGGGTCATCTTGTTGAAGTGCCCAGAGCATAATATCCAAGCTTTCATCTATCACTGTTGAGTCGGGAAGAACTAATACCGGGATAGTGCCCTTGGGAGAAAACGCCAGCATTTCAGCAGGTTTGTTTTTTGTGGTCACCGCACGCAGCATCACTTGCTGGTGAGCTATCAGTAAACCAAACCGGGCGCGCATGGCATAAGGACAATGTTGCAATGAATATAATGTGGCTAACATTACAGCCCTTGACGGTACTGCGCGTTAGTTGAAATAGTGATCATTTCATTTAGTCGAATACCTGCTTCTTGGTTTCCTTGCACTAGCGTTTCGAAGTGTTCGATCAGTTGGGCTTTATTTTGTTCAGCTTTAGAACCTGCACCTATATTCGTTAAATCAATGAAGAATTCATCGAATAAATCAGACAGGTCATTGACGACATCCAGATTTAAAAACTGCTCATCATTATAAATACTCGGGTAACCGCCTTTTTGTTTATCAATAGCAAAAGAGATGCCCTTTACATTGGTAATGGTGGTGGCTTTTTCACACTTCAACATGCAGCCATCTTCAATGCTGGGCTTTTTACAGCCGACCGTTTGCTGAAAGAAACACTGGCGGCTGGTCATCATTAAAATGGGGTGATAAATACTGTAATACAGTTTGAAGTCATCTGGGCGGGCAATGTTTCTTATTTGCAGGCGATTAATTTCATTGGAAATAAAAGCTCCGGCACAATTCAGTTCTTCTTTCAGTGTAAGCAGTGCATAAGAGTTGGTAGTATTTAAGAATGGCCCTGCAATCCATTCAATGCCCATTTCGTAAGCTTTATAAGCAATGCCGGTATTATTACTGACGATGCGTTTAGGTAGAACCTGTTCAAGAATTTTTACGGCTTCTAAATAATCTTTGCCAATTAATACTGCCGGAAACCAAGGTATGAGTCTTGGGTTGGCTTTTAGCAAGTCGATGTACTTAGTGCAGTTCTTTTTAAAACTTTCTGGCAGCTTAAAGTAAACATCGGCATTCGTTAACTCACAAAGATGAAAGTCTTTTTCATGCGCAATCAAAATCGACATGCTGGGTTTGCCAGACGCTTTGTTGCTCTTATCTAATGCAGGCACATCTACATTAGGAATAACATCCACTGAATTATTTAATAAGAAGGTCAATTTATTTTTCAGCTCAGTGAGCTCTTTAAACGGAATACTTAAACCTGAGTCGTAGCCCGTAAAATCAACTTTGCTAAGTTTGAATTCAGCATTATCAAAACTTCTAAAACGTTTTGTGAGTGTTTCTTCATCTAATTCAAATTTACCGGCTAAAGCTAATAAAGATGTTGACTGAATGCTGATCACTTTCGCATCGTCGCTGTTCTTCCCTACGACAGCATTGCCGGCAGAATCATCGCCTACTACTGCAGTGATACTTAATGGTGTATTGGTTGAGCCTGAAAACTTGAGTTTAAGTGGTAACTTAGCGGTACTTAAGTATTTTATTTTTTCTCTTAACTCTGCGCCTAAGTCGTTTCTATCGTTGTAGAGCTCATCTTTAACCTCTTGAATTTGCACCACCGATATTGCGCTACTGCTATCCACTGCATGCTTAATGCTGTGATCGCGCGGATTATCGATAAACATGTCTTTGGTTAAATTGCCTTGCAAAAACGAGTTGGTGAAATCTCGGTTAAATACTTTGTGTAGATTTGAATCATCAGGCAATAGTTTACCTGTTTCGACAAACTGGTTGATTTGCTTACGCCAGGTATCCACAACGGTATACACATAGTGGGCGCCTTTGATTCGACCTTCAATTTTAAGCGAATCAACACCGGCTTCCACTAATTCGGGTAAATCAAAATAAGCCGAGTTATCTTTCAGGTTGAGCGGATATTTATTGCCCGTTGCCGTGACTTCATATTCATCTCGACAGGCTTGGCTACAACGACCACGATTGCCGGAATTACCAACACTAACCGAGCTGGAATAACACTGGCCAGAAAATGCAATACACAGTGCGCCATGTACAAATACTTCGGTTAGTACGCCTAAATCATGAGACAGCTTAGTCAGTGACTTGATCTCAGCAAGATTCAGTTCACGCGATAGGTTAAGCCGGGAGGCACCAATTTTATTTAAAAAATGAATTTGGCCTTCATTATGCGTGGTTAATTGTGTTGAAGCATGAATATCGAGTGTCGGGAAAAACTTTTTGACGAGATTAAACATCCCGAGGTCTTGAACAATAATGCCATTAATACCGCTATTCACAAGCTTGTTTAATAACTTGATCATGGTGGGCAGTTCTTGTTCAAGGATCACGACATTAAGGGTCAAAAAGACTTCGCAGTCGTATTTATGCGCTAGGCGTAAAATACCCGTTAAGTCATCAAAGGATAGATTGGACGCCCTGTTCCGCGCATTGAAGGTATCCAGGCCACAATAAACGGCGTTTGCTCCGGCAGCGACTGCCGCTTTAATGGCTTCGACATCACCGCCTGGTGCTAATAATTCAATTTTTCTACTCATCTGACCCACAATGTTTTGACCCACAATGTTTATGACCCACAATGTTTATGACCTATAACTTTTGGGGTAGATTTTAACGGTATCTTGGCGGCATTGCCATCTGGTACTAACTTCAATACTGATAACTCATTAAAACTGTCTTGCCGCCCCCGGTTTTTGAGGACTCCACATCACTGACTAAAAGCAGCAACTGCTTATCAAATACAGACATCCCTTGGAGCCGTCCAAAGACACGGATGGGAAGCTCAACACCTTTAACCTGCTGATTGTCATCAATATAAAACATGTCAAAACGGTATTCATAGTTACGGTCAACGCCAAAGCTAAATGGTTTATCATCAATTTTAGGCACAATAAATGCTCGAAGGCCATCACTACCGATATCAATACTCACGGGCGACACTTCGAATGAAGCGGTTTGATGCAGTGTGTCCAGCAGACCAGGATTAAGTTCGTACAGAATAGACGCGAGGCTTCCGCCATATCCTGTTTTTCGCCTTAGTTTTATTTCGCCCCCTGAACTAAACACCAATTGCCCCCTTCTAATGGTCGCGCTTGCAAGGCCTCTGTTTTCACGCAGGTCTTCAAGTGCACTTCCCGTGACAGTAAAGCCCCTTGGCAGCTCAAATGCCAACTTGGTGTATTCGATGCTCTTGGAATTTAATCGCAACTGCTTAATGTTCTTTCCGAAAAAATCAGTTCTTGAAATATTCTGGGCAAGTAATGTGCCTTTCTGGCCATCGTTATTAAGGTCAAAGGAGCCTAATAAATATGGAATATTTCGATATTCAATCGTCAGTTTTTGCTGATTAAAAGAGACAATATAGCTTTCAAGTAAATCCTCCTGATACGATAGCTGTTTGTCCTTCCAGATGCTCACGATCACTTTGGGAGGCGCCCCTGGCTCGGGCATCCACCACTTAACATTGACAATGCTTCCAAGAAAATCAGGCGCCAGATTTGCTATCGTCTTTAGGCCATTGTCGACGGCGTAGACACTCAAGGATATGCCGTCTGTTGTCAATATAAGTCTTTGATTATTATGCACAATAAAGTCTGAGGAAATGACGCGCGTATTAATCGCGCCTAAACGTGTTCCGGAAGTATTCTGCTGATACGTGTTTACCGAAAAAGTGGCAGGCTCTGCCACCGCAGATACGCTTTCAACTGTTGGCTTCACTAATGGATAGCGGTAAATGAGCTCTTGCTTGCGATTCCGAACGCTGATGGCATTCTTCTCGGTGAAGAAAAATAAATCGGTTTGTTTTTCGTTCTTTGCAAGGAAATCGGCCACTTCCTCTTTTGTGTTCATGGCAATATAGTTTACCCAGATTAAATTAGAGAGCGTACGGCGTAGTTCAACAAAGGTATTTTCAGCCCTGCCTGTGACATCAACAAATGTCGCTGTCAAATTATGATTCAGGATAAGCTTGTCTCCGACGGCAATGTCTCTAGTCGTCTCAAACGGCCTAATCACAGAAAGGTTTTTTCTGGATTGCATGACTTGATATACACCAAGCCGTTTGTCTACGGTGATTGGCTTCTCGCCATCATGCATGACCGGCAATATTTGACTTTCAGCCAAAATAAAAAAACTACCAACCTTTACACCACTCTCATTGCCAATATTGACATAGGCAGTGCCTTTATCGACCAACACAACGCGTGCCTGCTTTTCAGCAAAATCTCTGATTAGCGCTGAATAGCCATTGGCACTGGCATAAACATTGGCACTGGCATAAACATTGGCACTGGCATAAATGTTGGTAGTGATGCATAGAAGGGACATTAAGATCGTGATGATCCTGGTACGACAGAGAGGCAAAATAGTTTCCTGCTGATATTGTATTGCGTTATTCAATGAGCCAAGAATAGCGCGTTCATAGATTGAAAATGCTTTGCATAAGGCCTCGAACAAGGCCTTTTTCTTGTGTGGCGTATTACACCGTTTAGAACTTGTAACGCATTTGTGCCGTTGTTCTAAATATATCATTATCAGCCTTGCCATCACGCTTAATATCATAAAAATCCATGGCCTCACTCGAAAGGAGATAACCCGCATTTACGGCTAGCTCCAGACTTGGGTAGAGCATATAGTTAACGTAGACATCCACTTCGACGCCAAGATCGGAGGAGGCGCGTGCAATATTATTATCGTCTTTATATTTAATATCTTCCGCTGTCAAAAAGTATATTCCAGCTCCTCCTATGGTGAGCTTAGGTGAACATTTATAGTCAAGACCAAAGCGATTCATGATGAGGCCTTTGTCTAGAAGGTAAGGTCGCTCTGAGTGTGCCTGATCATTGGTATATCCACCTTCAAAAAATACAATACTTTCAGTGCGGTCAACATCGGTAGCCAGGAAGGCATTCATTTTATTGTCACCTGGATTATCATCTCCAGATGCGTACCAGATGGTGTAGGTGTATTTAGTGCGGTCCTGCTCAAGTCCAAACGACAGATTTACGAAATAAGTGCTCAGATCAAAACTGCTTGAAGTTGAAGTTCGACCAGACCTGTCCGCTTCAACGTTATCGGTAATATAATTTACATTGCTGATAGCGCCATTTTGATAGATCAGATCCCATTTAACAAACGCAGTGCTTGAGCTGAACGAAAGGCTATGAGAACCCTCAATTCCGAGGGAGAATACCTCGAAGTCGACATCACCAAATTGTTTTATTTCGTAGTTTGCAGATGAAATATTGCCAAAATCTGATGGCGCAGTAGCCCCCGAATCGCTAACCTGATAAAGCAAGAATGCGCCTAGCGCGGTATTATTTATGGTTTTATTGTTCAAGCGGAATGAGTAACCGTCTACCGATTGAAATTCATCGGTAGCTGATTCATTACGACGCTCTTTGCCCCTAATCCAGGCAGCTGAATAAGTGGTCTCATCGGTGACTGATCCAAAAAATGAAATACCCGTTGCCGTTTCATTCCATATAAAACCATTCAGATCATAAGGCTGCAAACCCACTCGTACCGAGTGTGACTCATTGGCGGGTAATGTAAATTCAGTGTACGCCCATCGTGTCTCTACGTTAGCGCCATCACCGGAAAAACTACCCCCTTGGGACCGCCCCGTGCCAGACCGGCCAAACCTGACGCCCCCAATTTCGACCACATAGACACCTTTTACATTATCATCATCCGTAGATGCCGTCGTCCATATCCGGTATTTTATTTCGCCGTAACTGTCATCGACAGAGGCTTTACCAGTGGTATCTCCGAGTGTTGCGTTCGGCTGGTTATTGTTAAAAAAATTATTCTGATTTGTGTAGACTTGAAAGCGATTATCGAAATCACCATGAAAATCAACATTAGCCGCACTAGCGCCTCCCGCTGCTGCCACCGAAGCAACAAATACTGCAGTTTTTTTATACATCTTTATCTCCAAATTTTTTTAATTTTATGAATTAACCGAGGCGGTGACAACCGAATTAACTGGGCTGGTGATAAGCAAGTGTGATCTTGCTCATATCTAGTGACCGAATTAGCATATATTCTGTTTAAAAGTGTTTAGTATTTGTCTTCTCCCAATAACAAAAAAATATAAGGTGTCGAGACTGTTTTTATGCCCCAATCTACTCGGAAATCTTCAAACAAAAAGCGCGTGAGCATTATTCTTAGTCTGACTTTTTTAGTTGGATTGGGTATTTATGCTTATCAGACATTACCTCAAATACTCTTCGCTGCGCCTGCGTCAGATCCTGCTTTAATGGTGCCCGATGTTGCCGTGCCTTCTTCTGATTTAGTCATGCCGCATAAAAAAACCAAAGCAAAAACAATGACAGATATCGATATGATGGTGAACGAATTGTCTGACCGATTGCGTCGGCAGTTTGCTGAAAATATCCATTTGCTTGCTATTCAAGTGAGTTTGAGGAATCTGAGAGACGACTTAAACCGGAGCTACCCAGCGCAAGGTCAGGCATTATTTGTGCGTATTTTGAAACTGGCTTTTCCCGAGTTTGTGGATGCGATTATAAAAGCCATTGCGCTGATGGATGAATACGATGTCTGGCTCCAAGGTATGTTGCTCAGTTTGAATGATATGAACCCGCTAGAACAACAAGGTGTGCTCTGGGAAAAACGCCGTGCATTGTTTGGAGATGCCGCCATACAAATTTGGCAAGAAGAAATTAGTGCCGAGCAAGAGCGCCAAATCACCATGCGTAATACCATGGAGATTTTGGATAAAGCCTATGACACTCAAATGCAGGAGCGTTTATACCTGCTTCAAAGTACCTTTGAAGAGACTTATGCCGATAAAATTCAAACGATGGTAGTCGACCCTAAAGGCGTGTTATCTCAAGTGTTTTTTGGTTTTGATTCAGTGCAAAGAGACTTGGCTGCACTGTCCCCGGAAGAGAGGCAAGCTCAAATTGATGAAATCCGTAAATCCATGGGCTTTCCAGAAGAGCAAATTAAGTATTTATCAGAGTCTGATCAAAAACGTGAAAAACGTTGGCAGAAAGGTTATGCCTATATGGAAGCGCGTGCAGCTGCCGAAGTTCAGTATTCTGGTGAAGCCTTGGAATATGAGCTAGATAAGATCCGAGAAAAGCATTTTGCCCATGAGGCGAGCACCATTAAAAAAGAAGAAGAGGGCTTAGAGTTTTTCCGATATAAGCGCCCAAGGGTGTATGGAAGGAACTAAACCAGCAAAAGAGTAATTATTTTCTGGTAACCCTCTGAGTGCCTCAATATCCAGAAACAATAAATGCTTTTAATATTCTGTTTACAGCTTCTAACCTGTACGTCAATGGCGTATTACTTCTTTATGGTTATTATTGAAACAAGCGTATTTACCAAACTAATTACTCAACTTATGTCTGATGATCAGTACAGAGAGTTGCAGGAAGCGCTAGTTAATCGTCCTGAACTAGGTGCCAGAACAGTTATTGGGTCGGCATAGTTGTATTTTTATACGCGCACTAAAAACAAAACCAGACAAATAATCAATAAATCAATTAATCAATAAATCAATTATTCGGTGGTGGGAAGGGGATAGAAAAGAAACTTTGGTGTCTGACTATCAATTTTTAACTTAACCTTCGTCACAATTGGCGTTAGCAAACATTAATGGTAGGATTAAATCCTACCATTAATGTGAGAGGGTTTGTTATGCCAATGATTAAGAAAAGCATTACCGTTACGGATAAGCAAAACGAGTGGTTACAAGCGCAAATTGAACTTGGTTTATATGCTTCAGATAGTGAGTTACTTAGAGATCTTATTCGCCAAAAACAAGAAAATGATGCCAATAATTTACGGGTTCAAGCTATAAGGGCTGCGTTAATTGAAGGTGAAAGAAGTGGTTTGAGTAGACGTACACCAAATCAGATTAAGCAAGCTGTTCTTGAAAGACAGAATCGTAATGATTAAGTATTCTCTTAGCGCCGCCGCAGACAATGATTTAGAAAACATATTAGAATTTGGCATAGAGAATTTTGGCGAAGCCGCTGCGGTCGAATATTACGATTGTTTAGTTGAATACTTTGAATCTATTACTGCTAATCCTCTTCAATATCCTTCAAGAGACGATATTCGCGAGGGGTATCGAGTTTGTGTTTACAAATCCCATTCAATCTATTTTAGTTGCCAAGATAATGAGATATTGATTGCTCGAATCCTTAATGGACAGGATATTGAAAAAGCACTTCAACTTGCCTCAATTATTTAGGTAAGGTTGTTTTAATTTGTCGTTATGTCCTTTATCAGCTAACGCATCACAGCTAAACAACATCCCTATCAACGATGGCTCCCGTTCAGCCATCCAACAGGCCCTAGTTCAAGGGCTTGAAGTTATCTTCATCAATCCCCGATTACTGTTAATGTCTGGCAAGGCAGTGGCTATTCTGTGCTTGATCCAGAAACGGGCGTAGGGGCTTATCAGATTGATGGTTTAAAATTTGAGGTGGCAACTGTTAATAAACTTATCTATCGAAAAAGTAGTATTGACTCTTTTGGAAATAAGCGAAAAGACTCAGATTTCTTCTGGCGGGGGCTTGTTGTCGGTGATTCGGTAGATATAATCTACAGCAAGTTTAAACCAGCTTGGTCTTTAGTTGTATTGTAAAAAGTCAAAGCTGATAACATGCTTTTTTTGAACAACCCACTTAACCTTTGTCACATTCGGGCATTAGCTTTATGGAATGCAAAGCCCTATAATCAGACTGAATTCAGTCTTTTTAGGGTGTTGTTATGCAAACGGAAACAGTTACTTTCTTAAAAGAAAATGCTAACAAGCTTAGTGTCGATGAACCATTGCTGGTCACTCAAAATGGCAAAGCCAAATATGTGGTCCAAAGTTATGAAGATTATCAATATCAACAAGATTCAATTGCCTTGCTTAAACTGGTTAATCTGGCTGAAAAAAGTGCGTCTAAAAACACATTAAGCATCACTGATGCGTTTGATATAGATTAAATGACGATGTCATACGAATTAGTATTCAGCCCAGTATTTAAAATTACTTTGAAAAGGCTTTGCAGCTTTCTTACTCGAAAGTATTCTCAAAAACTATTTGAATTTTTATTGATCAGCTAACGCATCAGAATCCATGCAAACTGTAGGCTTACGAAAAGAATATCGAAAGAACAAATTTTATACAAAAAGTTGGCCGCTATCGCACCTTAGAGTGTGCTACCCCTAATTGTCTTGGTATGTTAATACGCACCTGCGGCGTAAGTCAGCTCATAACTATGGCTGTAGATCTCAAGAATATTTCCAAATGGGTCTTCCATATAAATCATGCGATATGGTTTTTCATTCGGGTAGTAATATCTAGGTTCTGCCATGCGTTTTTTACCGCCTGCGGCAACAATTTTTTCAACTAGTTCTTCTAAGTTTGGGTCTTGAACGCAAAAATGAAATACGCCTGTTTTCCAATACTCAAAGTTATTTTCAGGTTGTTCTTGATTTAAAAATTCGAATAGTTCAACGCCAATACGATCCCCTGTCGATAAGTGGGCAATTTTGAACTTCTTCCAGTGAGCGCCAAACACGTCAGTACACATTTCGCCAATGGGGGAATTGTCTTCAATGATTTCTGTCGGCTCCATAATTAAATACCAGCCCAATACATCGGTGTAAAATTTTACAGCTTTCTCTAAGTCGGGTACCGAAATGCCAATGTGTGAAAATGTTCTTGGGTATGTTTTGTTCATGTCATGTTCTCCTTGAGGTTTGCATCTTGATAATTCAAGTATATGCTTCATCTAAATGAATAAAAAATTATCATATATTGTAGTTATGAGTATGAAGCGTAATGATTGATCAGGTGTGGTTGAAAACATTTTGTACGTTGGTTGATATTGGGCACTTTACTCAAACAGCCGACAAGCTTTTTATGACGCAGTCGGGCGTTAGTCAGCATATAAAGAAGCTAGAGAGCCAGCTTGATACCGCGCTGTTATTAAGAGAAGGGAAATCTTTTTCGCTAACCGATGCAGGCCGTCTATTGCATCAAAAAGGCCAAGAGTTGTTACGACGCGCTGACGAATTAGAAAATTTAATTCAACAAGATGAAGAATATGAAGGTAGAGTAAAAATGGCTTCGCCAGGCAGCGTCGGATTAAAACTCTACCCCTATTTACTTGATGTGCAACAAGCACATTCAGGCTTGGCTATTGACTATATTTTTGCGCCAAATAAAACAATAGAGCAAAATTTAGTGGATCGTAACATTGATTTAGGTTTGATGACCGAATTAAGTAAAGTCAGCCGCTTGGTAAGCCAAAAGATAGCCCACGAGCCATTAGTGTTAGTGACGCCGAATGATCTTGAGTCGATAGACTGGCAGGCATTACTTGAACTTGGGTTTATTTCACACCCGGATGCGGCTCATCATGCAAGCTTACTGTTAAGTGAAAATTTTTCTGAGTTTGAACATATAGATCAGTTTGTGCATAAAGGTTTTTCAAATCAAATAAGCTTAATATTAGAACCCGTTAGCAGAGGGTTTGGTTTTACGGTTCTTCCTTTATATGCGACAAAAGCATTTGATTCGCAATACTCGATAAAGATTCATCCACTAAAAAAAACAGTGAGTGAAAGTCTTTATTTATGTGTTAACAGGCAATCAACGCTTGCTAATAGAGTGAAATTTATTCAATCATCCGTGATCAATTATTTAAGGAAATAACTGCACAATGCCAGATTCACCACTGAAATCCGCCACTATCCAGATTTGTTTAAATGGATGGCCAACGGGAACGTGTATTTTATCTTGTAAATTGATGATCGGCTCGGCAGTCCAGGCTGGATGAGCATTGCGTATGATAAGCCACACTTTTTTTGAGTCGTAGTGTTTCTGGGCTTTATTTGTCAGTATACGGTTCAATGCCTTGAGTAAGCGTTGGTGTACATCTGAACAGCAGGCTTGTTGACGTAATTCAGCTCTGGTTTTTTCTGTTAAGCTGCGGCCGAGAATTTTCATGGCTTCTTGCTCGGAGCCATAAAGGTGGGCAATCTCAAGATCTAAACGTTCACCTTCTAAAACGCAGGACACATCTGGTCGTGTGGGTTGGTTATGCCAGATATGCCGTATTTCATGGCCTGTTTCTTTTTCGTAGCGGCGCATAAAAATTTTGGCGGCTTCATGTTCTAAATGACGCTTTTCAGCAGCGCTGGATTCAAATTCGGGCATGTTTTTCTCAACTAAGTTGGTAAAGATTTTCTCGTGACGCGACGATGAAACTGTCATGATAGACGTTTTCTAAGTGTAAAGGTCTCAATCTATGTTTATGCTCATGAAAAGACAAAAAATAGCATGACCATCGGCATTTTTCTTCATTAAATAAGAGGTTCTAGCATTGTCATATTTTGCAGTGATCTTCAGATATTGCTTCAGTTTCCTGATGATTCTGATGTTAATTTCAGGCCAAATCGCCAGAGCAGATGTCTGTGATGATTTAGCGAAAGAGATTTCTATATTGAGCTTGGATGTTGAATCTATTTATCAATCTGTTTTGAATAATGCTAACAAGTCGTTGTCACTGAGTGTCAATGCATGGCCTGACAATATTATGTTAGAGGCAGACTGGACGGGATTTATCAAACAAAGCGTGGCGCCATCCTACTTTATGGAAGAGCTTATTCATGAATTAAAAACGGCACCTAAAAACTTTGTTGATAATTTAAGTCACCCTTTTATCAGGGAGTATTTGAGCTCAGAAAAAGAATCAAAAGGAGCACAAGTATTAACGAGTTGGACGATACAAGTTACCGTGCTGCTGCTCTTGATATGTGTGCTGATAAAAGCCGCTGCTAACGCTGCAAGTTGGTTGGCTGGCGTTCAGCAGGCTTTACTCAAGAAGTTTGAAAGTACGAGTGGTCACGCCTTACTCAGTGGTATTTTCTGGATGTTGAAACCGAATGCCTCTTGGCTCTTTATTTTGGTTTTTGGCAATCTCGTGAGCATGGTTTTATCTGAAGACTGGCGAATTATTCAGCTTATCGCACCCTTAGCAAGCATCTATGCCGGCTTTAGAGCGCTTAGAATTATCATTGAATGGGGCTTGTCACGAACCTATACACGTAGTGGTCTATTTTTGTCTAATCATACTGCTGAGCAATTGACCACGGATAGCCGCAAGATGACTTTGGTTCTTGTTTATGCGTCTGGTTTTTGGGGGCTAGTGTATGCAACAGGAGGGGGTCATCTTATTTATCTGCTAAGCCTAGTGTATATATTCTTGTTGTGGTGTGGTGTCTGGTGGATATTGGCTCGACATGATGTTGCCGTCAACAAATTAATACACGTGGTTCTGAATATAAAAACATCGACAGAAGGCACGGGTCAGAGTCGTTTATTCAAATGGCTAAATCGAATAGCTTGGCCTTTAGTGTTTGTGTTTGTGCATATCTTGGATGTGATATCGAATGTCAATCAAAAGTTAATGGTATTTGATGTGTATCGTTCTTTTTCGGTAAAACTACTCAGAGTGCGTTTAGAAAGTAAGTCTGAAGACATCTCTGAAGACGATGACGGCGAGCCTGATCAAAGCTACAGCGATTGGATGCTCAGAGAGGTGCCCGACAATTTGTTATTTGATGTCGGTGATCTGACTACTTTATTAGAGCCATTAAATAATTGGTCTAATAATAAGACCGATGAAAATGTCATGGTTATTCTAGGGGAATCAGGTAGCGGCAAGTCGACCCTAATAAGGCGTTTACCCGTATTGTGGGCAGAGATTCCTATTAAAGTATTGGATGTACCTGCCAAGGTGACCGATACCCAGGTGTTTTTCGATAGTATTGCTGAAGTCTTAGGTATTGAAGCTTTCAGTGAAGTCGGTGGTTTAGTGAAGCAAGATGAAACAATTGAGCGACAAGTTATTGTGATTGATTCAGCGCATAATTTATTTTTAGCTGAAGTCGGAAAGTTCGGTGCGTATAAGTCGCTGTTAGAGTGTATGAATGCCCATATTGAAAATGTATTTTGGGTCGTTGTGATGCATGCACCCAGCTGGACATATTTGAACTATGTATTTGTTAGAGAACAGCGAATTAGCAATATATATAAAATGCCTCGCTGGTCGCCTATGGATATTAGAAAGCTTATATTGTCTCGTCATCAAGGAGGGCGGCGGCGTTTAAAATATAATGAAATGCTCTTGTCGGCCGCTGCCAGTAGTGAATCCAGTAGCGTAAGAGCAGCAGATTCAAGAGTTTTTAATATTTTATGGGAGCAGTGTGGCGGTAACCCTTTAGCGGCTGTAGAGCTTTGGCTGAATGCTGTGAAAGTTAAAGGCCGTATAGCAGAGGTCGGTGTGCCCCAGCGCCCATCAGCTAGTTTATTAAATGGCTTGAAGGATGACCTGTATTTTATCTATACAGCTATCGTATCGCACTCTGCATTATCAACCTCAGAGATTATGCAAGTGACGCATTTTTCAGAGCCAGTTGTCAGGCATGCTTTAAAGCAAGGCATTAATCTAGGTATGATCATGCGAGATGAGAGCAAACGTTATATGGTTGATCCATATTGGTATGGCACGCTTTCTGGTTTTTTACACCGAAAAAATATGCTTTTGGGCTAAGGGGTCTTATTCGTTATGGATAATCAAGCACTTCAGGATATTTCCGCGATTAGTGATTTATTCAACTTAAGCAAGGTGCTTATGTTGTTAGCCGCTATGTTTGTTTTATGGCTAGGCAACAAGGTTGTACGTCACCTTTGCGAAGTCCTTATGAGAAGCATTCCTACTCGGCGTTTTTTAATACTTCAACTGGCGACCTTATTTACCTTTCTCTGGTATTTTGTTGGTGTGTATTGGTTGATCTCTGGCATTATTCAGCCGCCCAAAGAAATGCTGCTAGCCGTAGGTGGTAGTGCAGCGGTGGCTACGGGTATTGCATTAAAAGATGTCGCTGCTTCAATGATTGCCGGTGTGATCTTATTATTCGATCGACCTTTCCAGGTGGGGGATCGCGTGAGTTTTAATGATACTTATGGCGAGATTGTCAGTATCGGTTTGCGTTCGGTACGTTTGACGACCTTAGATGATAATTTAGTGACGATCCCCAACTCACGATTTATTACCGAAGTGGTATCCAGTGGTAATGCAGGTGCCCCTGATATGATGGTCGTCGTCGATTTTCATGTTGCCTTAGACGCTGATATTGAGCGCGCACAAAACCTGATTCATGAAGTGATTGTCACAAGTCGTTTTGCTTACCTTAAAAAACCCGTAGCATTTGTCTTGAGTGAAGTGATTGTCGCTGAGCGTTTAGCGATTCAAATAAAAGCAAAAGCGTATGTATTAGATGTGCATTATGAAAAAGCCTTCCAAAGCGATATTGTGAAACGCGTATCCCGCCTGTTTTTAGAAAATGAAATTGCTCGTCCTCTTCGAGAGTCAAGTTCGGCTTCGCTGCCGAGTTCGTCAAAATCACTAGCCTAAGGCAAATTCATATGGTAATTTTCGCGACTTTTTTCTAGGTATGACTTTCTATCTGCTCTAAAAAGCAAAGACTAACTCTAAGTGTAACTAAGCGCATAAGGATAGTAACATGATATCGGGTTTTGATTACGGCACATCAAATTGTGCAGTAGGTGTATCGACCACAGATAATAAAGACGTAAAATTGTTGGGCTTGGAAAATGACAAGCCGTTCATGCCCTCCATGTTATACGCGCTGGATCGAGACCTGATTTGTGAACAAGTGGGTCTGGCAATAGAATCTTCAGCTCTTAAAGATACGTTTGTCGAATCTAGAGAAAACCAGCTTGCAAGAGCACAGGAAGTTCGCCGTGAAGAAGGCTTTACCCATGATGAACAAGCCGTGTTTGTCGGTCATGAAGCGTTTGAAGAATATATTCAGTGGCCAGGTGAAGGTTATTTCGTTAAATCCCCAAAATCATTTTTAGGGGCAAGTGGTCTTCGGCCAGAAGCTATTTTCCTGTTTGAAGATATTGTGACTGCCATGATGCAAGCGATTAAAGCGCGTGCAGAAAAAAGTCTCGGCGAAGAATTGACCCATACGGTAATTGGTCGTCCTGTTAACTTCCAAGGTTTAAATGCTGAAAAAAGTAATCAGCAGGCTATCGATATTCTTTCTATTTCTGCCAAGCGTGCAGGTTTTAAATATGTCGACTTTCTTTTTGAACCGATTGCCGCAGGCTTTAACTTTGAGCAATCTCTCACTGAAGATAAGACCGTATTGGTTGTCGATATCGGTGGTGGTACGACTGACTGTGCGATGGTCAGAATGGGGCCGTCTTATACAGCTTCGCTGGAAAGAGATAAAGATTTTCTAGGCCACACGGGCGAGCGAGTCGGTGGTAATGATTTGGATATCCAGTTAGCTGGTAAGCACTTAATGCCGCTGTTTGGTATGAGAAGCCAGTTGAAAAAAGGGCTGCCTGTGCCGACACAAGCCTTCTGGGATGCCATCAGCACTAATGATGTATCGGCACAAAACAGCTTTAATCATCTCGAAACCAGCCTGCATTTAGATCAGTTATTAAGAGACTGTAAAGAGCCTGAGCTGATCAAACGTTTCATTACTATGCGTAAGTCTCAGCAACAGCACCAGCTTGTGCGTAGTGCTGAACGATGCAAAATTGAATTATCGAGCCACAATGACGTGTCAGTTGATTTGTCTTATGTTGAAGATCAGCTGACTTATTTGCTTAACGTTGAGGCCTATGCTTCGTCAATTCAACGGCCCTTAGAGAAAATGCTTAGTTTGATGGAAGACGCTATTTTACAAGCAGGGTGTCAGCCAGAACTGATCTTTGTGACGGGGGGCTCGGGTCAGTCTCCTGTTATTCGACACGCAATTAGATCAAAATTTGGTGATGTTGATATTCTGGATGGAGACCATTTTGGCAGCGTTACGGCTGGTTTAACGGTGTGGGCGAATAAAATTTATCGTTAGAGATTAGAAAAAAGAGAGGCAAAAAATAAGCCCAGACATGCCGGGCTAAGAATCCGTTAAGATAACTGAATTTTAAACTTTCTAAGGTCTTGCAGCCGCAAGACCCATTAGGTGTATTTATGGGTTTAAAACGTGCCAATTACTTTGATCATCGGGTACGAAAAGCCAATAGTTGCTGGCAGGAAACCCAATAAAACACGCGCTTTTTCCAACGTACTTTCAGGGTTGGCCATGCTGGGTTTGAATGCTAATACGATAAAACCAAAAGGATTATATAACGCACCAATGCAAGCGGTGATAATGCACCATGTAGGCAGTACAATAGCGCGCTCTTGGCAAAGGTAGTAAATGACCACAAGTAACAGGCACATTAATATATAGTCAATATGGGCGCGAATAAGCTGGTGGTTGGCCTTCACTATTTTTTTTAACCACGCGGTTTTCAGATATAAAATAAACGAAGCAAGCCAAGCTAAGCCTAAAGACATAATTAAACAAATTGCCGCTGTTAGAAGAAGGGTGTCGTGTGATATGGCCATATTATTTCCATTAAAAGTATACCGAAAACAATTATATACTGATGAGCAGCGTAATCATTGATGTTTTTATAGCTTATACAGTTTGTCTGGCTTCATGGGTTATGGCTTCGGGAGGTTAGGCCCTCTATGTAAGGCTTGCTTTACAAGTAGGGCGCACTTCCCTAGACTTCGCGACTCTTAATTTGAGGCTATCTGGATTCTTGGTAATACCGCCACCAGACCAATAACTAGCCTGAATGCTTCTAATGATATACAGACAAGTGGTACCGCATGATAGAAAGTATTAAACGAGACTGGTTCTCTAACGTCAAAAATGATGTGCTCGCAGGGACGGTTGTCGCTTTAGCGCTGATTCCTGAAGCGATTGCCTTTTCAATTATTGCAGGTGTTGACCCTAAAGTGGGTTTATACGCGTCCTTTTGTATCGCTGTAGTGATTGCCTTTGTAGGTGGCCGGCCAGGTATGATCTCTGCTGCTACAGGTGCAATGGCTTTATTGATGCTAACTTTAGTGAAAGAACACGGTCTTCAATATCTACTAGCAGCAACGCTGTTAACCGGGGTTTTGCAAATAGCGGCCGGCTACTTAAAGCTCGGTGACTTAATGCGTTTTGTGTCCCGATCTGTTGTAACCGGTTTTGTGAATGCGCTGGCGATACTCATTTTTATGGCACAATTACCCGAATTAACCGATGTCACCTGGCATGTTTACGCCATGACTGCCGGGGGCTTAGGCATTATTTATTTGTTCCCCTTGCTACCGGTTATTGGGAAAAGCATTCCTTCTCCACTCGTGTGCATTGTGGTATTGACCGCGCTCGCCATGATTATGGGTATGGATATTCGTACTGTAGGTGATATGGGTGATTTACCTGATACCTTGCCTATTTTCTTATGGCCTGATGTACCGCTGAATTTTGAAACACTGGCGATTATCTTTCCTTATTCTGCTGGTTTGGCTGTGGTCGGTTTACTTGAATCGATGATGACGGCAACCATCGTGGATGATTTAACCGATACAAGCAGCGACAAAAACAGAGAATGTAAAGGTCAAGGTATTGCGAATATCGGTTCTGGTCTGCTGGGTGGTATGGCGGGTTGTGCGATGATTGGCCAATCCATTATCAATGTTAAATCTGGCGGTCGCGGTCGTTTATCGACCTTTGTTGCGGGTGCTTTTCTCTTGATTATGGTGGTATTTTTAGATGATTGGATTAACCAAATTCCTATGGCAGCCTTGGTTGCGGTAATGATTATGGTCTCAATAGGCACCTTTTCCTGGGATTCAATTACTAACCTTAAAAATTATCCCTTATCGAGTAATTTAGTGATGCTTGCAACAGTATCGGTGGTCGTCGCCACCCATAATTTGGCTATTGGGGTATTTGTCGGTGTGCTGTTGGCTTCTCTATTTTTTGCCAACAAAATTGGCCGGTTTATGGTTATCAAGAGTGACAGTGAAGAAGAAGGGAAACGTGCTTACAAAGTGATTGGTCAGGTTTTCTTTGCGTCGTCAGATCAGTTTTCTCAAACATTCGATTTTAAAGAAGTCTTAGACGAAGTGACGATTGACCTGTCACATGCGCATTTTTGGGATATCACCTCGGTCGCGGCATTGGATAAAGTGGTGATTAAATTTAGGCGTGAAGGCGCAGCCGTCAAGGTGATTGGTATGAATGAAGCGACGCAAACGGTAGTGGATAAGTTTGGTATTCACGATAAGCCAGAAGAAGTCGAAAAAATAATGTCAGGCCACTAACGTTTGCTCATCCAAGGAGAATAATAATGAATATGATTACAGCTTGTATTGATGGTTCAAAAATTTCTGCTTATGTCTGCGATGCCGCAGCATGGCTTGGGCAGGCATTGGACGCACCCGTTAAATTACTACATGTACTCGAAAAAGTAAGCGTCCCTGTGAACGATAATTTGTCTGGTGCCATTGGTTTAGGGAGTCGTGAACATTTATTGGCCGAGATGACCGCACTGGATGAACAACGCAGTAAAGTCGCCTTAGAGCATGGGAAGCATATGCTTGATGATGCTAAGCAGCGTGTTCAAAATTTAGGTGTATCTGATGTTGAGCTGAAACAGCGCCATGGCGAATTATTAGATGCTTTGTCAGAGTCGGAACCCAATACCCGGGTATTTGTTTTAGGTAAATTAGGTGAAGATCATGATGTGGCATCACAAAGCATCGGTTCACATCTTGAAAATATCGTTCGTGCTATTCATACACCGATTATGGTGACAGTGGGCGAATTTAAAGTGCCTCAAGCTTATATGCTTGCGTATGATGGCAGTCGCTCATCCGATGAGGCACTTGCCAAGTTTGCAGGAAGCCCATTATTAAAGGATTTGCCAGGGCATCTGGTGATGGTCGCTACACCAACAACTGAGCATCAGCAGCAATTAGACAGCGCTAAACATATCCTGGAAAAAGAAGGCAGATCGATAACAGCCAACCTGATTCAGGGGCCTGTTCAGGATGCTTTAAAAGAATATCGTGATAATAATGATATTGATCTCATGGTCATGGGTGCTTATGGCCATTCCCGATTGAGAGAGTTTTTTGTCGGTAGTCAGACCTCAAAAATGATTTCTAGGAGCCCAATACCTCTGTTGTTGCTTCGCTAACGA
>CAXBDA010000059.1:0-19439 GCA_963974595.1 uncultured Oleiphilus sp.
GGCGCGAGCAATAACCTTATTGTGGCATTTGCCTATGCTCGTGATGATTATATCTACGAGGTCGTCTCGCATCATGATAAGTCCAAAGTCGGTACGCATATTGTTGTCAATAAACCTGCTGAAGCCAGAAAAATTGTAATGAGCCTCGATCATTACAATAGAAGTAATGATGATGGTGTTGATATAGAGGAATACCTGATCAACATCAAAGCTGGCGACATTGATAGCTACCCCATATACAGCCAAATGAGACAGAGGTTTCCACTACCCGCTAGAATATGAAAGAATGTTGTCGAGGTATTGCCTGCTAAAGGTGCAGGTAAGTTAAATTAACCAAATTAGTTATGTAAACAATGATAAGCGTATGTATTTATTGTGGTAAGAATAAATCGATGGCTCTTGAAGCGTGTGCATCATGCTCTCGTTCGCCGGGCTCGCATGTTGATGTCATACATTCAATTATTTTGTGTTTTAGTGAAACGGAGCCTTATCTGAATTTCTTGGTTATTGAAGAAATTGAAGAGATACAAAAACAGATAGTTGAGGGTACTTCAATAGATATAAAAGCCGATGTTTTTAATCGAGCTGAAGAGGCCTATAGTGCTGTAAAATTAAATGACGGGCCGAAGCTAATCCAGTCTTTTTCAGCTATATCATTTCCTGTTATTGCTATGATTGTCTTAGCCATGCTGGCAACGCTATTCATCTAAGAAAAATATAATGATTTTACAAAGTATTGATAAAGTAACTTATCGTAAGAACTTAAATAAAGTAATTGCATGTAGCATTATCGCATTATTCACTCTAGCCTTAGGGGTTTCGACGTTATTGATTTATGTTGTCGGTGAGCAAGAGGGTTCAAACTTTATTTTGAATCTAGTGGGTGTTTGTGTTGCTGCCGGCATTGTCGGGGGCGTTTTATACCGAATCCGTGATTTACCTTTTATGTCAGAGGTTTTATATGTCTGGCGATTAAAGCAGGAACTAAACGCGATATATCGCCAGTCAGCAAAATTAAAGCCCGCTTTAGAACGTGACAACTATAACGCTTTAGTTGTCACGTACTATCATTTAAAGGGCTCAATTCAGTTATATGAGCTTGATGATAATGACCTGACATTAAGTAGTCTAAGAGCAGAGCTCATCGCCTTAGAAACAAAAATGCAGGTCTTGGGTATCGAGCTTAATACCGATGATTACCACCGTGGTTTATTGAAACAGCTAGTCATGAGATTGAGTTAGTTTATAAAACGTAGCCTGAGCATAGTCACCCGCATCACCGCCATTGTTTTGGTTGTAAACGCCCGCTTTAAAAAACATCCAGTCATTTTTGTAGTCACCTTCTAGTGTGATGGTTTCATCATATTTACTACCGTCTTCTTTGGTTACAGTGACCGTCATGCTTTGGCCATATACGTCCACATCGTAGCTCCATTTTTCGCCAAGCCTGATTCCCTTAGACGGGTTGGGTGCATCGTCATCAGAGTTGCCAATCAGGTTATATTTTACATCACTACCCTGCCATTTTTCATAGGTGAAGTAGATTGAGCCTTTACTGTTATTTGGCAGTTTTCGATAATAAATTTTAAGGGGTTCATCTTCGGAACCATGAATTTGCCCTACGACAACGCGCCCCACCATGGCTGAATCACCGGATGTCGAAACATGATCAACACTCAAAGTGGCTGAAAGCCTGCCATCTATGCCACCGGCATTTTTTACACTCGTTGAGTTAGACGTTGAAAGCACCCAGTTGTTGCCATTCACACCTTTGGTGGAAATATCATCATTGGTGCCTCGGAGCATCTCGCGTAATTCTGATCGTGGATATTTAGTTTTATTACTAGTCGTTGCACCTGAATTAGGGCAACGAAAAACCATGCCGCCTGTCTTGGGGTCGGTATAAAATTCATTGCTTCTTTTGCCGCCATCAATCAGCCATTCAACAGTCTGTTCAGTGGCGTCTGGGAAGGTGATTTTCCATTGACCTAAATCGAAGTTCTGTCCAGGCGGTAAACTAGGATCAAGATTGCCAACAGGATCGATATTGTTGTCTGGCACTTCAGGATCAACAGTCACAGATCCGTCTATTAGAAACTGCCATTGCTGATTAGCGTTCGTGTTGCTTGAATTCCATAGATAGATTGCCTGACGACGTGTTGCTCCACCGTTGCCATCAATTGAGAATGCCGTATCGCGTTTTTCCAAGCGAAACGAGCCGTTGGAAATATTCACTTTACGCCAGTGCTGATTTTTATCGCTGTTATCACATTCTTGCAAAGTGACCGCTTGACGACGAGCTGCACCATCACCGCCATCTAAACATAGCGTTGTATTGATTTTGGCATAGGCGTAATAGTTATTCGACAATTTACGCTCTATCCATTGTTGATTAGCGTTGTCTTGATTGGTATTCCAAAGATAAATTTGCTGACCTTGAATCGCACCATTATTGCCATCAATCGCAAATGATGTGTTCTGCTTTTGCATCACCATAGTCGTTTTACTTAAGATAGTGTCTGCTTCGTTGGTATTTGAAGGTGAGCCATTGTCGCCTGATCCATCGCTAAGGGTATTAATATTTACTTCCGTCAAACTATTCCAAGTGTTTGCTGAATTGCCATGTCCCACAATTCTCACATAACGTGCAGTTTGATCGGCTATATTGAAGTTTTGAAGCTTGGAATTCTTTGCACTCATGCCTGTGTATACTTGCTTCCAAGATGAATCATTGGATGATAGCTCAATATCAAAATAAGCATATCGCTCATTACCTTTATAAAAAGCAATATCAATATCATCGACTTTTTGCTTGCTTCCTAGGTCAAATTTAATCCACTGACCATCACCTTTGGCTGACCAGCGTGTTGCTAAATTGCCATCTATAGTGTTCATGGGGTCGTTGCCATCATTAGTGCTGGCACTGACGGTGGTAGCGGCAAAACTTTGCTGGCCAAGTATCTGCCCCATAAGAATGCCTATTAACAAGTAGTATTTTTTGTTTTTCATGTCTCTCTCCTTTACTGCTTTTATTGCATTTTCATTATGATAATGAATCTATATGTTCTTATTAGAATTGAGAGACTAACGACCAATTGTGGAGAAAATATGGAGAGAAAATACTTTCAGCTTGCAGATGTGACACTATTATCATATTTATAATTCACATAAAGAACTGAATCACACTGTTAGCTTTAACGTTATTAGCTGTGAAAGAGGTAGAAGTTAACGTGCTCTATTTTCTTTAAAATAAAACACACTAAAACTCTGAGCATTGTTCTATGAAAATCGTTCTATGAAAATTGTTGTTGCAGAAGATGAGGTCGCAATTGCAGAAATATTGGCAGCCAATTTGCTTCATGATGGTTTCGATCCCATCATAATTAATAATGGCCTGGATGTGCTTGAGTACCTCAAGTTAGATACGCCTCAACTTATACTGTTGGACGTAATGCTACCGGGTATTAATGGCTATGACGTGTGTCGTCAAATACGTCAACATTCTCTCATTCCTGTGATTATGCTGACAGCAAGAGTCAGCGAAGCAGACCGTTTAAAAGGATTTGAAATTGGTGCTGATGATTACGTTTGCAAACCCTTTAGCCCAAGAGAAGTGGTCGCCCGCATAAAGAGTGTGTTAAGGCGGGCCAGAGAGGGCACAGCAATTAACGATGAATTGAACACGGTAAAAAACCAGACAGATGCGTCAGGTTTTTCTATTTGCCAACAGACGCTATCTGCTTCGTTTCTGGGGCGGCCATTAGACTTGACATGCAGTGAGTTTAATTTACTTAAATTGTTTGTGAGCCAGCCTAACCGAGTATTTGAACGAAATCGGCTTCTTGAAATGCTCAATCAACACGGAAATGACTGCACAGATAGAGCGATAGATTCTCATATCAAAAACCTAAGACGTAAACTTAGAGATATCTCACCGGATCAAAATATCATCCAAAGTATTTATGGTGTAGGTTATAAGCTTTTTTTATCTGGAGCTAAATAGGTATATGCCATTAATATCTAAGGTGTATGGTTACCTCGAGTAGGTAGCGTAATATTGAACTGTACACCCCCTAAAGGTGAGGGTTCTGCTGTAATCGTGCCACCTGAGTGGATAATAATGGCCCTGCTTAATGACAAGCCTAAGCCAGCACCTCCAGTTTTTCGGTTCCGGGAAGATTCTGCCCGATAAAGACGTGTAAATAACTTATCCAAGTCTTCTGGCTTCACACCTGGCTTGCTGTCTATCCAGCGGATCAGGACTTGATCTTTAATCCGATTAATCGTAATCGTCAGCTCTCCCGGTGTGTCTGTATATTTAATCGTATTCGCCATCAAGTTTATAAATACCTGCGTGATTCTATCGACATCTACATAAACCGATATAGCGGGCTTTTCTGCTTTAACAGAGACCCGTATAGGCTTTGAAGCAAGCTCTTTGCTATGGCTGGAGATTACGCTTTCAATAACAATGTTTATCTCTACCATGACTGGGTGAAAACGCATTTCCTGACTTTCCAGTAAGCTCAAATCATGCAAGTCATCCACCAGCCGGTTGATCCTGTTTGATTCATCTATAAGAAGTTGTAATGAAGTCGAGTTCACCGGGATAACCCCAGTTTGCATTGACTCTAAACTGCCTCGAAATACGGTCAAGGGTGTTCTTAGCTCGTGAGATATATCGGCCAGCCAGCGCTCGCGCTGAGATTGAGCATCTTCCAATGCATCTGCTAAAGAGTTGAAATCCTGGGCCAAACTACCTAAGCGAGCATCATAATCAATGCTACTCCTTACATTATAATCCCCTTGGCTAAGCGCTCTGGTCGTTTGGCTCATTTGGTCTATCTGACTTTCCAGCTCATCATATAAGGCTCGTTGTAAGGATGTCTTTTTAAGTCGTAATTCGCTGATATAATAAGCCAGTGCAAATGACATTAAGACCGCTTGAATGGTTGAACCAACGCGAAGGCTGTTTAATGTGTCATAGTTGGTGGGAACAATGCCTGCCATACACAGCACATATACTCCCACCAAAACAGGGTAACTCATCCACGCGACAAAATAGGATTTAGCGAGTGTTGACCCTCGCCGCCAAGCCACCACCCCCAAGATTGGCAATAACAAACAAAATGCGATGACGGTCACCATCATCCATAGGGAGGAAAAATTTGAAGGATAAACCAACTCAATAATAAAGCTTATGCTGATCAAAAGAATAAATTTATTAACCCAGGCATTTAATGTTGGAGCAAGATCAGGCAAACGAAGTATGGTACGAACGAAGAGTAAGGCCATTAAATTGGCTAACCCGGCAAAGTAAACAAGGCTGCGATCCAAAAACCAGCCGGGTTGAGACCATAAATACTGCCCTATAACACCATCAAAAATCCCCTGATAACAGAATAAGAAAAACAGGTAGAGCACGTAATACAGATAACTTCGACGGCGGGTAAGAATGAGAATAAAAAGGTTGTAGAAAAAAATCATCCCTAGACAGCCATAAAAAATTCCTAACAGGAAATTTAAATGGTGCGTTCTCAGCAACGCTTGCTTACCCGTGGAGACAGCAATGGAGGTGTTCAAAAAAGAGTCCGTATCTATGCGCACAAGCACCTGATATAACTTTCCTTGCTCTATTGTAAAGTTGAAAATAGGGTGGCTCGTCGGAACCGGTCTTTGACTTTCTTTGATATGATCTCCCGATCGCTGCTTTACGACCACATTGTTAAATTCGTCAACAACCGTCAATGTCACATCATTTAAAGTAGCAAAGCCTAAATCAATATATAACTCCAGAGAAGCTAATGATGCAGGTGGGTTTGGTGTCCATTTAACAGGGAATTTTAGCCAGACCGGCTCTGAAGAAAGCTGTAATTTTAGCCAAGTATGTCCCTTAAATGGTTGTGTGATTTCTGAAGTTCTATTTAATATATTATTCACTGACATATTGTTAGCGCTGTCGATATGTAGCGATAGCTCGGGTCCAATATTTAATCCTGTTGGATGAATCGATTGCTGCTCAATATCTTTATGAATAGAATGCGGAATAATAACCAGCAAAATTACAGTAAGCGCAACACTTAGTAATGTATAAATGCTATTGGACAAAAGACTGGGTGTTTCAAGCTGAAAAATATTCTTTAGAGAAGGTACCAATCAAACCACCTTTAGGGCCGTGTTTCAGGGCTGACTAAATAGTTCGGAAAGACTCGAGATGTGAATCATCGGGCGATGTGCTTTTTCGGTGAATCGAGATGGCCATATGTTTGGCTATCTCGATAAAATTTTCTCAATGCCAATGAGTAATCCTTTCAGCTTATAAGGCTTTGTGATCCAAGCGATGACACCATGTTCTTTGCAGCTCGCTTTCAATTCCGGGTTGCTTTGAGTGGTTAACATCACGATAGGGATATGTTTTGATTCTGAATTGGCATGGAGTTTTTTACACATTGTTGGGCCGTCCATTTCAGGCATATTGACGTCACTGATGATTAGGTCAATATCGGCATTATTGGCAGCAATGTCTAAGCCATTTAGGCCATTATCTGCTTCTAATACATCATAGCCTTGAGCGATCAAATCATTTTTCAATTGGACCCGGATTATTTCAGAATCATCCACCACTAATATCTTTGTCATACAAAAAATCCATTACAAATTACAAAAATGCATCTGGTGTTGTTCTCAACACCGAATGCTTTATTAAGCACGAGCTGGAAATTCATAGACCTCAAGATGGAATCTCTTCAAGGTTACGATTACGCCCTTCCTTTTTAGACTGATATAACATTTGATCGGCTCGTTTCATTAGGGCATCTAAACCTTCGCCCACTTGATGGCTCGCAATACCACCACTGATGGTGACCGATATAATGGCATCTTCAACATGAATCACGAGTTGTTCCACGCTTTTTCGAACACGTTCAGCAAACAATAAACCACATTGTGAGTCAGCAGGGAGAAATACCATAAACTCCTCGCCACCAAAACGAATGGGGATGTCGGTGTTACGCACTTGCATCAGAATGATAGCGGCTATTTCTTTAAGCACCTTGTCACCTACGTCATGGCCGTAGGTATCGTTTACATTTTTGAAATAATCCACATCGAATAACACCAAAGAGGCATCGGAAATGTTATGTCGGTTATGGCTGTTGAGTAAGGCTTCGACGCGGTCTGCCATATATAAGCGAGTATAGAGCCCTGTTAAGGGGTCTCGAATAGCACTTTCATAAATTGCCTTACTCTGTTTTTCTAATAAATTTGCCCGTTCTTGTTCTTTCTCTGACGCTATAAACGCAGACCTGTCTTCAATAATGATTAATACTTGTTTGACCAAGCTGTCATAAGAAACTGACTTATAGGAAATTTGAAGATGCTTGCCTTCTTTTTTGTTGGTGTGATAGAAAAAGATATTGGCAGGAAAACTCGTCACTAATTGTTCAAATTGTTTTTCATGTTGATTTAAGCAGGCATAGATATTATCGATACCATTTTTTTCATCCCTAGATAAATCTTTATCTATCGGTTGAAACAGAACATCTTTCAGTGATTTGTCTGTTAATTCATTGGTGCCCAGTAAATAGAGTAAATGGTTAGAGTAATTATCTTCAATATTGCCCCTTTCATTTATGGTAAAAATACCTAAAGGGATGTTAGTGAAAATACTCGATAGCCTATGTTCGGCTTCTCGAAGTTCGGAGATATCTTTTGCTATTAATGAATAAATTTCATTTTCGGCTTCATTCGAATTTTCGATTCTGGACAGATCCCAGTAAAAAGACTTTTTAATCGCGTCTTGGCTATGATCCGTGATCGCCAGCTCAAACTTTATATTCGCTGTATCAGGATCATTTTTTAAGCACTTGAAGTGATGCTGAAAGATAGCCCAGACTTCCGGCTTGAATAAGCTTGGGAAATGAGTCCTCAATAGGTCTTCACTATCAATCCCGAAAATGTCTGAAGACTCTGCGTTGCCGCGCAAAATTTCAAACTTATCATTGAGTATCAGAAAGATGCCTGGCAAACCATCAATAATATTTTCAGAGTGAGCATTGGCTTTTTCAAGTAGTGATAAAACTTTGTGAGATGCTTGAATATTTTGGTTTAAATTGCTCATAAAAAATCGAAATCTCCCTCATCACTATCTTCATCTTCGGCTATGTCATAAGACACAAAATTGTCTAGTGCTGGTGTGTCGCTAACTTCAATCATGACCGTTCCCAAGATTTCCATATCCTCAAGCTTTAAACTCCATATATCATCATATTTCAGGATGGGGCTGGTTGATGGCGTATAGTCAGCGAATACTTCATAAAAACCACGTGTACCTAAAGGTAAGCTGATGCCGAGTGATATGTCCTTTTGTTCAAAGGCTTGCTCTATGTAACCTGCCGTCAGGTTGCATAACTCTTTGATAAAATCCATTGATTGTTGGTCGCTTATGTCTGCCGGTGACTCGGTACGATAGAGCGGAACAATCAGCTTTTTAATGTTTTTATGAGAAAAATGCAGTTTCAGGGTAATTTTAAGCGATGAGCCACTAATGAGGATGAGAGACATCCAATTGCCTAAAACCTGGCCTGTTTTATAACAATCGACATCAACTAATTTAAAGTTCGCTTGGTCTGAATGTTTACGAACCCTATCCTCGGCAGCATGCCTGACGAGAAGTTTTATTTTTTCTTTTAGCTGTTCAATGCTATTTTCGCTATTTAATTGTCCGTCTATCATGGTGCATCATTCGCTTGGTTCAATTATTGAAGTATAGGAGGTAAACTCAGATCATCTCATTATTTATCTTTCATAATTTATTATTCGTACATTAATTCCCGTGGTAGTGACCTTGACGTTTTTCAAGCAGAGCGTTTACCGCTTCAATATGGTCATCTGTTTTATGTAGTTGAGCTTGTGTTTTTGCGCACAAACTCAACATATCTTTTAAGCTAAGTGACTCACTTTGTTGAAGTAACTTTTTAGTCTGTCTGACTGCCAAAGGCGGGTTTTTTGCGATTTCATGTGCTATTTCCCATGCTCTTGGTAATAAGTCTCCGGGCGTCAGACATTCGGAAATGATGCCCCAGTCGAGCGCTGTTTTGACATCAATCATGGCGCCAGTCAGGGCCATTTGTGCGGCCCGTGCAGGGCCAATTTTACGAGGTAAAAACCATGCACCACCATCGCCGGGGATAATGCCTAGTTTGACAAAACTTTCTGCAAAACGTGCATTCTCGGAGGCAATACGGATATCACACATCATGGCGATGTCGAAACCTGCACCTACAGCAGCACCATTTACAGCTGCAATAATAGGCACCTCTAAAGTTGAAAATGCTAAGGGGATGCGTTGAATGCCTTCTTTGTAGTTTTGCTCAATGGAGGCTTCGTTGCCCGCAAACATACCCTCTTTATCACGCATATCTTTGATATTACCCCCAGCACAAAAGCTTTTGCCTGCACCGGTGAGTATTAAGGCGCGAATATCCTTGTTCTGATTAGCGTATTCACAGGTATCAATAATCTCATCTATCATAGTCTTATGAGAAATGGCGTTATGAATATCGGGCCGATTTAGAGTGACCAGCATAATATGGTCACAAATATCTATGTTAAGTTCTGTCATGGTTTACTTTTTTAGTTGATCCTTAATGCTAAGTGGGTGGGGAGACTCTACAAGCTCTACGATATGATCAGCTAAAACGTCTGGTTTTACCGGCAAAGTAAGCCAGCCAGCCAAAATGTTCAGGTGTTTTTCATATTTTTCTGTGGGCAGGGAGTGAGGGTAGTGAGCACTTACACCAAGGCAAACAGTATTTTGCTGCAAGGGGTTCTGTCCAATAGATTTGAGTAAGTCGAGTTCTGCAATACCGCCTTTTCCGTCGGGTTCCAGGTTGATAATAATGGCATCAAAACGACGGTTTTGCAGGTATTCAAGGGCAATTTTAGGGCTGGTTGTAGTGAATGTGATGCAGTCATGCTTTTCCATTTCATCAATAATGCCGTAGAAAATATCAATGCCATAGGTGCCAATTATGAGAACTTCTCGTTTAGTCGCCATTTTAAACCTTTCTGATCTGCTTTATATGAATAAAAAACCTTGGTTATCTCGTTAAGCATAGAACAGCTTTTGCATTTTGTGGGTTTTGTTTGGTCGAGAATGCGAACTTAGACTACGCTTTATATTCACCTATTGTTTTTACTTATTATGTAAGCACTTATGCAGCAAGGCTTATGTTATAAAGTTGCTTACTGATTCAGGTAGTTGTTGGTAAAACAAACAGGCTTTCGATGTTTTTTATGCCTTCCTGATACCCTTTTGATTGATTTGATTGTATGAGCGCATTTAAGAATAAACTAGCCCCTGACTTTAGTGACGGTGTTGACCGTAAGTTGCTAAAAAAAGTGCGCGATCGTTTTATGCAAATTAATGCCGACAGGTTAGTGAAAACCCATGACGGGCTGGCGCCACGACATCAGGATATTTTGCTGGTTCTACCGCTTTTGTTTCATGTTAATCACCCATTAATGCCGGGTTATGTCGCCCGCGAGGTGCCCAGTGGCGTCTCTGGCTACGAGCCAGATAAGCAAACCATTAGCGTGGCTAAATCCTTTAGTCAGACCTTCAAGTTCAAATCAGATAAACGTCAAAAAAGTAAAATTCATGCCATTTATATGATGGGCAGCACAGGCACTTTGGCGCACTCAGAGCACAGTGATGTCGATTTATGGTTGTGTCATGATCCGGGTTTGGCTGAGGCCGATAGGCAACTGCTGGCCAACAAAGCTAAAAAAATTGATGAATGGGCAAATAATCTAGGGCTTGAACTGCATACCTTTTTAATGGATGCAGACAAGTTTCGTTCAGGTGACCTGACGAATAAAATGGATAAGGAAAGTAGTGGTTCAGCGCAGCATTATTTGTTGTTAGATGAGTTTTATAGAACGGCTATTTTATTAGCCGGACGTTACCCTATTTGGTGGCTAATTCCGCCAGCATGTGAGCCAGACTACACCAACTTAACCAGCTTATTACTGACAAAACGATTTATCAAAGAAACTGAGGTCATCGATTTTGGCAGTGCCGCTCATATCCCCAAAAATGAGTTAGTGGGCGCTGCATTGTGGCAGCTTTACAAGGGCATAGACTCACCTTACAAATCGGTACTTAAAATACTTTTGGCTGAGGTGTATGCACAAGAAATGCCCGCAAAAGAAAGCTTGAGCCAGACATTAAAACAAGCGGTTTATAATGATGAGTTGCTGGTAGAAAACTTAGATCCCTACCTTTTAGTCTATAGGCGACTAGAAAGGTATTTGTTGGCACAGAAAGAGCACAAGCGCTTGGATTTAGTGCGTAAAAGCTTTTACTTGAAAGTCGCTAAAAAACTATCTAAGCCACCGACAGGCCGATCCGCTTCTTGGCAGCGTAAAGTCCTGGAAAATATCGTAAAGAACTGGGGCTGGCCAGATGAAAAATTCCGTTATTTGGATAGCAGGCATGCCTGGAAAATTGATCAAGTTGTGCAGGAGCGGCAGGTCGTTGTTGCCGAATTAAGTTATTGTTACCGCTTTTTATCCCAATATGCCCGAGGTCATGGCATCGATTCAAGCATTAGCTCGAACGATATGAATTTATTGGGGCGGAAGCTGTATTCGGTTTTTCAGAAAAAAGCCGGGAAAGTGGAGTATGTAAACCCGGGGATCACGACTAATTTATGGGAAGAAAATCTCGCGATTCATCATGCCAGTACTCAAGCCTTTCTGTCTGATCAGCAAGACTGGTTAGTCTACCGGGATTTAAATACCAGCTCAGATGCAAGTTTTGAGGCGAGTTTACGAAAGTCCAGCCAGTTAATCGAGCTCATCGCTTGGTTGTACTTTAATGAAATCCTCACTCAAAGTACGCGTATGAGCTTTGTTCCGGGTACCAGTGAACTTAGGTTTTTTGAAGTTCAAAGTATGATTCGTGCGCTGAGTTTAGTGTTGCCTATGCCGCTTCCGGTTGTGAGTCAAAAAGCCTACCAAAAGAAACTCGCCTTGTCGCACCTGATATTGTTTATTAACGTCGGGATTGACCCGCTAAAAAAAATGAGTGAGCGAGGCATGCATCGCTTGAGTGATCGAACAGACTCCTTGGACTATAGCTCTGAGCGACATAATCTTGTTAAAACGATCGACCAAGTGGCGGTAAATACCTGGAATGAAGTGATGGCGCATCGGTATGAAATGGGCGATACCCTGATGCAAAACCTGCAATCGTATTTACAAATTTGTCTGGATCAGCTCAAGGGTGTTGAGTGTCAGGTGAGTGTCTTTTGCTTTTGTCCCCAGCGTGCTCAAGCCATAGCCGCGCGTGTGGAAGATTTATTTAAAGCCATGAAACAGGCTTTTTTTCAGAGTACCGGCGTCAGGCCTGCCCGCTATGTGATTGAAGTTGAAACCGGTTATTACGTTTTTCAATATATAGACGAACAGTTTCGTTATTATTTGTGTGATAGTGAGCGCGCTTTACTGGATCGATTGAGTCAAAGGCCCTCGGATTTTAGCCCTATTATCTTCGATCAGCATGCACAGCTATCCAAACCTGAATTACTCCCTTTGTTGTCTTATAATTTGGCCGGCATTGTGCAAATATTTTATTTGGCTTTTAGTCGTGGAAATAGTAGTGGGAGTAGCAATGGCAGCCAGTCAGAGACTGGTTATGCGCAGGGATACAGGGTCTTGGTCTTGGATGAGTTTGGCAGTCTATTACAATTTGAATTACCCGCCATTCAAGAGGAACTACTTCAAAGCAGCTTATCTCGTTGCGCTCAAGGTTTATTAATGAGTCGGCAGATGAGCGATATGTCTGGCGTGAATGTGAGTTTGCTTAATTCAGCTATTTATCGAGTGAATCATATTAAGTCAGACCGGATAAAACTAAACCCTAAAGAACTCAATAAAATACCAGAAATAGCCTCATATGAACTGCACATCACGGCGATTAAAGATTCTTCAGGCGATCTCATCGATATTAGCTTATCTGGCCCGGATATTCCCTATAAAGACTTTGCCTATGATGACCATGCAAACCAACAATTCGATGCCTTGGTGCATTTTGCCAAGCATCAGCCACACTTTAGTCATCGTTACCCGTTTCAGATCGTGGAGGTGTCACTTTCTGACACCTTACTAGGCATGTCATCTAACCTGAATTATGGTCAGGCCTCGCTAGATATCTTTCGAGTCTATGCTTTATCCCAACAAAAGCTGTTTTCTGCGATAGAAAAACTAGGCTTGGCATAGTCTTTAATCCTACAAATCGTTATAATTTCTGCCTTTGTGCTTTCTATCTGAACACTAATTGGGTGTCGCTTGATTCATTCTCTAAACGTTTTTACGTGTGGTTTTATTGTGTGCTGTTTGCTTGCTTTAAATGGTTGTGGCCAAAAAGGTGATTTATATTTGCCTGCCATTTCACCTGCACCAAATGTCCTTAAGTCTCAAAGTAAGCCTGAATCAAATAAAGAGGGGCGCCCGGATGAAGCAGAAGTGCTAAAGAAAAATACAGAAAAAATGCATAATCTACCTAGTTCTGATTCGAACTAGTGGGATTGGGTTGTCACAAGCCTATGTTAAACGTAGGCGCAATTATTGGTTAAAGATGTAGAAAACATGACTTTTTTTAATTACCAAAATCATCAGTTATTTGCTGAGAAAGTTGCTCTGGAAGATATTGCAAAGAAATATTTGACGCCGTGTTATGTCTACTCTCGTGCAGCACTCGAGTCACATTATCTGGCCTATAAAGATGCCTGTGGCGTACACGATAATTTAATTTGTTATGCCGTAAAGGCAAACTCGAACCTGGCGGTGCTGAGTGTTTTAGCCAAATTAGGTGCGGGTTTTGATATTGTCTCTGTGGGTGAGTTAGAGCGGGTTTTACGTGCTGGCGGCCAAGCCGATAAAGTGGTTTTTTCAGGGGTGGGCAAGCAAACTGACGAAATGAAGCGTGCACTGGAAGTCGGCGTTTATTGTTTTAATATTGAATCAGAAGCTGAGCTCCTTCGTTTGAATGAGGTTGCGCTTACCTTAGGTAGGGTGGCACCCATCTCTTTGCGTGTGAACCCGGATGTCGATGCAGGCACGCATCCTTATATTTCGACAGGCCTAAAAGATAATAAATTTGGTGTGGCGATTGAACAGGCTGAATCGATCTATCTTGTCGCTAAAGAGTTGCCCGGTGTCAGTATCAAGGGTGTCGATTGCCATATTGGCTCTCAATTAACCGAAACCGCGCCATTTTTAGACGCGCTTGATAGGGTGCTTCTACTTGTTGATCGTCTGGCTGAAAACGGTATTCAATTGAGTCATCTTGATTTAGGCGGCGGCTTAGGCGTTTGTTATAAAGATGAGACCCCGCCTAAAACATCTGACTACATTGCAGCCGTACTCAAACGGCTTGAGGGTAGAGTCCTGAAATTGATTCTTGAACCAGGCAGATCGATTGCGGCAAATGCAGGTGTTTTGTTAACCCGAGTCGAGTTTCTGAAGTGTAACGAACATAAAAATTTCGCGATTATCGATGCGGCAATGAACGATTTAATACGCCCATCTTTATATAGCGCATGGCAAGATATTGTGCCGGTAACACTAAAACACGTAGCTACTGAGAATAAAAAAACCTATGACTTGGTTGGGCCAATTTGTGAAACAGGTGATTTTCTTGGTAAAGATAGAGAGTTGGATATTCAAGCGGGTGACTTACTTGCCGTGAAATCATCCGGTGCTTATGGCTTTGCGATGAGTTCAAATTACAATTCTCGTAATCGAGCGGCTGAAATAATGGTCGATGGTTCGGACATGTTTTTAGCCCGTAAAAGAGAGACGATTGAAGACCAGCTAGCCCTGGAGTCACCTTTACCTTAAAAGGCTATAGTGGGTTAAACTTTAAACAGAGTGAATAGTTAAACATGGTCGTAAATTTTACCAAAATGCATGGTTTGGGAAATGATTTCATGGTGGTCGATATGATTAGCCAGCATGTGCATCTTCGCCCTGAGCAAATCAGGCGTATGGCAGATCGCCATTTCGGCATTGGTTTTGATCAATTATTATTAGTTGAACCGCCTGGCTCACCTAATGTTGATTTTTGTTATCGTATTTTTAACGCTGATGGTTCTGAAGTTGAACAGTGTGGTAATGGTGCGCGTTGTTTTGCGATTTTTGTAAGAGAAAAAAAACTCACAAACAAAGACCATATTCTAGTCGAGACCAAAAAAGGTGTTATCGAGTTGAATATTAATCAGAATAATAGAGTGTTGGTTGATATGGGCGAGCCCGTTTTCGAGCCGAGGCTCATTCCTTTTTTAAGCGATTCTGAGAGTTCGAGCTATACTCTTGACCTTAAGGGGCAAATCGTACAACTTTCGGTCGCATCGATGGGTAATCCACATGCTGTGCTTGAAGTGTCTGAATTAAGCGATGAACTGGTTAATTCCTTAGGGCCCGCTTTGGAGAGTCACCAGCAGTTTCCCGAACGAGTCAATGTTGGTTTTATGGAGGTCGTTCATAAGCGCTTCATCAAGTTGCGTGTTTACGAACGTGGTGTGGGTGAAACCAAGGCTTGTGGGACGGGCGCGTGTGCCGCTGTAGCGACAGGCATTTATCGGGGCGTTCTAGAAAGCCCGGTTGAAGTGAGGTTGCCCGGTGGTAATTTGAAAATTGAATGGCTGGGTAAAGGCCATTCCTTGACGATGGAAGGCCCTGCTTCTAGTGTCTTTGAAGGTAAAATACGTATTTAATATAGCCCATCATTGAGTGGGTTAGAAGGAATGCAAACTTGAATAGCGATGTGACTATGATAAAAAAAACAGATGGTAATACAAACGCACTCACCGCCGTGGATACTGGACAAGCGCCATTAGCATCTGAAGAGCAGGTCATTGCTTTTTTGCGTCAGAACCCCGACTTTTTTGTGAGTAATGAGTATTTGTTGAATGAATTAAGAGTGCCGCATGCCAGTGGGGCTGCTATTTCTTTGGGGGAACGCCAGGTTCAGGTATTTCGCGAGCATCGTGATGAACTCAAACACAAACTAAATGAACTGATTTCGGTGGCGCGAGATAACGATGCTCATTTTGAGAAAAGTAAACGCTTATTGCTGAACCTATTAGAAGTAAAAAGTCTCGACGAAATCGAAATGGTGGTAAATGAAGTCTTTAAAAATGACACCAAAATTGACTTCAGCAGTATCTTGCTTTTTGGCAAAAGTAGTGACTACCCGGTCTCTGATATCCATATTGTCGAATTGGCTTATGCGCGTGACAATCTTGGTGCCATGCTGGACGAAACTCATGCTAGCTGTGGTCATTTTAGTGAGACTCAGCTTAAATGCCTATTTCCTACGTCAGCAGAAAAAGTTGGTTCGGCAGCAGTTATTCCGCTTAGACATGGTGAGTTGTTAGGTTTGTTTTGCTTAGGAAGTGAAGACCCTGCGCATTTTGATAGTTCGATGGGCTCGCTGTTTTTATCTTATATTAGCGACTTTATTAGCCGTATCTTGCCAAATTTATTGCTTAGCTCGAAGCAGCAGTATCGCGATGATAATATCCCTTCGTTATTAGACTAAGGTTATTTTTCATATCTATAAGTGTTCTGTATTTAGATAATACAGAACACTTATCCTTACTTATTTTTCTCAAAATAAAACTCTTTTTTGTGGTTAGCTCGCTTTTTTAAAAAAGACTGGGTTTCTCTACCTCATGAGCGAGAAAAAAATCAGAATCGTCCTATACTGAATACTTAGTAAAAAGGATGATTCGGAGAACTCATGAGTAATGCATCTGACACGCGTAAAGAGCTGGAACGTTGGAAGGATAAATACTTCGAACAAAGTGAAAGCTTTGAAGATCAAAAAAAACGAGCACTGGATTATGCTTCATTATTACAGCGTATTTTAGTTCGTGTCAGTTTGACCGCTGAAAATGTAAGTGAAAAACTGGATGATGAATTATCCAGTTTACGCACAGCCATACGCAATGCCTCGCCCGAACAAAATGATCTCGAAGATCGCTTGAAAAGAATAGATAAACTCATATTAGCTTCTGACGAGTCTAAACAGCAAAATGCCGGTAAAATTACTCAAATACTGGATCAGCTAATTGAACAACTTTTAGTATTAAAATTGCCTCGTAAACAAAAAAGTGCACTTAAGAAGCTATCAAAGTCCTTATCCAAAAAGGCACTTAATCTTCAGGATTATCCTGGCATTTTATCTGAATATGCGAGTTTACAGGCTGATGTCATTCAAGAAATAGCGCTGCCTATTCAAAAAGAACAAGGTTTTTTTAGACGTATATTGAGTGGTTCAAAGCAAGATAACTCAGGCCCTGATGAGGAACAACAAGATCATAGCACTTCGGATCTAGAGTTAGAGACCGAGGAAGAAACACTGGAATCGGAAGAGTTAGTACCAGGTTTTAGTTCAGTCGCTCGACATATTCGAAGCACGCTTACCCATTTGTTAGACCAGTTAAGCTTTCCTCAAAGTGCTCATCGTGATGTGGCTAAGTTACGCGATCAAATTCAAAAAGAATTAGTTTGGTATGAACTCGGCCCAACTCTTGACGATGTTGCCAGCCTTGTTTTATCGGTAGTTGGTAAAGGGCAACGCGATTTTGAAAATTTTTTAAAGCAATTAGATGAGCGGTTGAGTAAAGTTCAAGGCTTCTTAATCGAAAGCCAAACAGCCGATGCCGATTGGCAAAGTAAAAATAAGGCGTTTGATCAGGTTGTGAGAAATCAAGTCGATGAAATATCTCAAAAAATAGATTCATCTGCTGATCTTGATGAATTAAAAGAGTCAATTTCTAAGCACTTGGATTCTATATATCAAGCGGTGGATCAGCATGATGGCGATGGAAAACAGTTTGAAAAAGAAAAAGAATCCGAAGTGAAGGCCTTGCAAGAAAAAATTCAAGCAATGGAGCAAGAAGCAGCTTACATTCGAAAGCGTTTAAAAGAAGAACGTGGTAAAGCGCTACGCGATGCATTGACTACACTGCCTAATCGTGAAGCCTATGATGAGCGATTTGAATTAGAGCTGGAGCGTTGGAAACGCTATCAGAAACCGACCACTTTAGTGGTGGCTGATATCGACTTTTTTAAGAATATAAATGATAGCTATGGCCATTTATCTGGCGATAAAGTTCTGCAAATTATCGCCAAAGAGCTTAGAAGCAGAGTACGAAAAACCGATTTTGTGGCTCGTTACGGTGGTGAAGAATTTGTGATGTTATTACCTGAAACCAATTTGGCGGCAGCTTTGATGGTTGTTGAAAAGGTAAGGGAAATGGTTGGCCGCTTACCTTTTCACTTTCGAGACGAACATATACAAATTACCATGTCATTTGGTTTAATAGAATTTAAAGATGGCTATGCTGAAGATAAGCCTAAGGATCTCCAGCAAAACGTATTATTCGAACGGGCAGATGAGGCATTGTATCGAGCCAAGCAAAATGGACGGAATCGTCTTGAATGCTGGCCAGAAAAATCTGCATAAGCACTAAGCACTAGCGGTTTTTTATACATTCAAGCAGAATTGACCAAGGGTGAAATACTATGTCTGAACAACAGTATGAGTTAGCTTTTTACGGAAAGTTAGTAGAAGGGAGCGCACTTGAAAAGACCAAAGAATTGGTTGCCCAGCTATTCAAAACTGATGTTGCTCAAATCGAAAAAATGTTTACCGGAAACCGAGTGGTTATTCGTAATAAGTTAGACCACAATACGGCAATCAAATATGTTGTGGCCTTAAAAAAACGCGGTGCTTTGTCTCAGATTGAATTAATGGGGCAGCCGGGTATTGCTGTTAATTTATCCTCGCCAACGCCAGAAAAGCTTGTAGTTGCTGCTTCTCAACCCAAAAAAGCAAGTATGAGCTTAAATGGTTTACCCATTGCCGGTGAAAAAGTAGATGAAATTCTTAATGATGCACACTTGGATTTGGCACCCGTTGGTGTGCGCCTTGAAGATGAGAAACCACCTGTCGAGTTAGAACTGCATGCTTTGGATGATGTGAGCTTGGCTCCTGTGGGGAGTGTCTTGGTTGAAAATCAAGAACGGCCACCGGTTAGTGTGCCTGATACCTCACATATTAATCTGGCACCTATCGATAAGTAAGCCACTGCTCATTCTATGGTTGATGGTTTTCAGGGTAAACTAAGGGAAATAAATAGGCTGGTCATTTTCCTGCCAGGCAGGGTATTTTGTCATGATACGAATGAATAATTCAGACGATTTTAGCTGCTCTAACCAGCGTTTTAGCTCTTCCCATAACGTGGTGTTAAACCAATCCAAGTTAACGTGAGCGAATTGCCTTACAAAAGGGAAGATCGCAATGTCAGCAAAACTGTAATGATCTGAAAATAGGTAATGATGTTTCTTTAAACGTGCCTCCA
>CAXBDA010000060.1:0-18643 GCA_963974595.1 uncultured Oleiphilus sp.
TTGTTATTTGTTAATAGTGCCTTGTTCATTAACTAGCTGATAACCTACTTTAGGGATGGTTTTCAGATAATGATGTTTAAATGGCTTATCAATTTTATTGCGCAGCTGATAAATGTGGCTTCTCAATATATCTGAATCGGGTGGCTCATTACCCCAGATTTCGGCTTCAATTTCCTGTCTGGAAACAAGGGCTGGTGCTCTTAATATAAGCAGTTTAATGATGTTAAACAGGGTGTGATTGAGCTGGAATACACATTCTTTTCTAGAAAGAGTGTAATTTGCAGTATCGAGAATTAAATCACCATAACGAATTTCTTTACAAAGAGAGCCTTTGTGTCTTCTGACAAGCGCATGGATGCGTGCGGATAAGATGTTTAAATCGAACGGCTTTACCAAATAGTCGTCGGCACCCTTTTCAAAACCATTCAGAATGTCCTGGTTGCTGTCGCGTGCAGTCAACATAAGAATGGGGGTGTCAATGCCTTCCTTACGCAGCTTTTTACAAATTTCGAGGCCACTTAAGCTGGGCAGCATAACATCAAGAATAATGACATCGTAAAATCCTGACTTGCCTAATTCAAAGCCTTGAATGCCGTTCATCGCGTAATCTAAATCGTGATGGTGCAGCTCAAAGAATTCAAAAATAACGTCTGCAATATCTTTATTATCTTCTACCAGCAGTATTTTCATTCACTTAATTCTCTAAACATGGGTCAGCTTCTAGCTGGTTTGTTATTGAAAGGCAGTTAATAAACGGCTTATATGTTCTGGTTGATATTATCCGCTCATTTTTGTGAAAAAAATGTCAAGGACATTTCTATCACTGCGTTACCGATAAGCTGAGTCTATGGCATTAAATTTCCTGTGAATAACAGGGCTTGTTTCATCGATTTACTTCTTTCTTATGGCTTCGGTAATACTATGTTTAAATCAAGTTTGTTTAAGGTAAAGGCAAAGACAATGTCAATTATTGTCGCGCTGCTTTTTGTTTTTATCTACAACCACAAAATCTGGTCAATTTATTTTACGGCACGTGACGTCAATAGTCTGTATGCCGTTTTTGAACTCATGACCTTTGGCTTGTTTGTGTTTTTCTTGCTGTTGGCTTTGTTTTCTGTGTTTGCCTTTAAACGAGTCCAGAAGGTTATATTGATATTTGTATTCATGTCGGGCGCCATTGCCATGTATTTTTCAAATGCACTAAACGTGTATTTTGATACCGATATGATCGCCAACATTTTCGAGACAGACTACCGAGAAGCCACTGAGCTGATTGTGAGACCCCTGTTATTATATATTTTTATATTGGGTATCCTTCCCTCAATCTTGATTCTTTGGGTCGATATCGACTATGCACGTTTTCGTAAGCAAGCACTACACAATGTTCTGATGGCGGCTGGCAGCTTATCTGCGGCAGTGTTAATTGCTCTACCGCATTATGCTTCACACTCGTCGTTTGTGCGCTCAAATAATATCGCTCTGTTAGGTAGTTTTCTCCCCTCCAGTTACATCAAAGCAAGCTATTCTTATGCTAAAAAACAGTGGGTACTTCCTGCTAGTCATCAAGAACGGATCAGTCTTGATGAATCAGCTGTTAAAAATCCACGTTGGAATGCGTATAAAAAGCCATTAGCTTTGGTGGTGATCGTCGGAGAGACGGCACGAGCAGAATCATTTTCTTTGCAGAATGGATCGACTGAGGGTTATTTAAGCCAAAATAATTTGGTGTACTTTTCTAATTTTAATTCATGTGGGACAAGCACGGTTATCTCGGTGCCTTGCATGTTTATGACTGAGATCAAGAGCGAATATAAACGAAATTTACAGTATCAATATGAGAATATTCTCGATCTGGCATTAAAAAGCGGCTTCTCTACACATTGGTTCGACAACTTAAATGGCTGCAAGGGGCTTTGTCAAAATGTGGCTGAAGAGCGCCCTAAACCGGAGGATAACCCATTATTTTTTCATGATGAGCAGTTTTATGATGAAGTGCTGGTCGATAAACTCGATGAGAGAATCAAGAGTACTCAAGGTGATCAGTTGTGGGTGCTTCATCAGATGGGCAGTCATGGCCCTGCCTACTACAAACGCATACCTGAACGTTTTATCCAGCACCAGCCTGCTTGTTTGACGGAAGACTTTTCCCAATGTACTCAAGAAGCAATACGAAATACCTATACTGATACTGTCCTCTATAGTGAATATGTTATCTCCCAAGCTATTAACAAGTTAGAAAGCTTAAAAGACACCCATGATACGGCCTTAATTTATGTCTCCGATCACGGCGAGTCTACGGGCGAAATGGGCCTGTATCTTCACGGCATTCCTTGGATGCTGGCGCCAGATCAGCAAACGCATGTACCTGCTTTACTTTGGTTTTCTGATTCATATTTAAAAAGTCGGGACCTAGATTTGCAGTGTTTAGCATCCAACAGTGATAACTTATATTCGCATGACAATATGTCGCATACGATCTTGTCGCTACTGGATATTAAAACGACTGCCTACCAGGCAAACCTGGATTTGTTGTCGCCTTGTCGAGCAGGTTAAGGATTAAAGCTGTCTAACCTTATTTGACATTTTTTTCACGCTTTGATTGCTAAGGTAAGGCTCTTTGTCTCTCTCTCCATGTCGATTTTGAGTATTAATAATACGATGAGTACTGTGACCCTTAATTTAAAAACCATCTTGCGTTTTATCCTGAGCACACTGATTATTTTAAGCCTTTTCAGGTTGGGCTTTCTTGTTTATTTTTTTGATAGGGTCAATGGCCTGTCAGATATCTTGTATGTGTTGATTCAAGGTTTGCGTGTCGATCTGGTTGTCGCAGGCTACTTTTTCCTTATCCCTGCGCTAATCAGTATTTGGTTAAAGCAAGGTGCGCTGAGTAAATTTTTACATATTACCGTAGCTATTTGGGTGGTTTTTTCATTCACTATTATCATTTTCATGGAGGTAGCTACACCAGAGTTTATACATGAATATGATGTTAGGCCAAATCGAATTTTTCTCGATTATTTGATCTATCCGAAAGAAGTTTTTGCGATGCTTTGGGAAGGTTACAAACCGGCAATTTTTATGGGTGTGAGTTCTCTCATCATCGCTGTCGTTGTGGGTTTTCGTCTAGTCAAATCAGGTCACAATAGTAAAACAACACTCAGCAATAAGCCTTTAAGTTTATCTAAGAAAATAGGTGTAAGTGTGTGCATCTTACTGCTCGGTTTTATGGCGATACGTTCCAGTGTTCAACATCGGCCTTTTAACCCCTCAATGGTGTATTTCAGTAATGATAATTTAGTGAATTCACTGGTATTGAATTCGACTTTTTCTGTTTTATTTGCAATGTATAATACCCGTTCTGAGCAAAGTGCCTTTGAACTCTATGGAAAAATGGATGAACAGGAAATTATTGCTGGCGTTCAACAAACCGCATCACTTGATCTCACAGAAAATAACGTTTTTGAAATGACTAACCCGAGTATTCCAACACAGCGGAATCATAAGGCTAGCTATCAAGGTAAACCTAAAAATATTGTGATTTTGCTTCAAGAAAGTTTGGGTGCAAGGCACGTAGGTGGTCTGGGTGGTTCAGATCTAACGCCCAATATTGATAAGCTACTGGACGAGTCTTGGAACTTCAAACAGGCCTATGCTACGGGCACGCGTTCCGTTCGAGGCATTGAAGCGGTGTTTACTGGTTTTTCTCCTGGGCCATCACGCTCAGTGGTTAAGCTAAGTAAGAGTCAAACAGGCTTTTTTTCCATAGCGTCACTATTGAAACGCCATGGCTATCAAACTCAATTTATTTATGGCGGTGAGAGTCATTTCGATAACATGAAGAGTTTTTTTCTGGGCAATGGCATCGATGATATTCACGATTTACCGACCTTTACTGACCCCCAATTTATAGGTTCTTGGGGGGCATCTGATGAAGACCTGTATAACGAGGCGCATCACGAATTTGAGCGTATGCAGGCGCAGAACCAGCCTTTTTTCAGTCTTGTGTTTACAAGCTCGAACCATACACCGTTTGAGTTTCCGGACGGTTGTTTAATGGATATCGAAACAGAGCGTCAGACAATGGCTAATGCCATTCGTTATTCAGATTGTGCCTTAGGTAAATTTATCAGCAAGGCGAAAGCATCCAGCTATTGGGACAATACGATATTTTTGGTCATTGCCGACCATGATTCACGCACCATCGGTTCGGATTTAGTACCGATGCAGCATTTTAGGATTCCAGCACTTATTTTTGGTGCGGGTATTGCGAGCCGAGAAGATGACCGTTTGGTTTCACAAATTGATTTCGCACCCACATTATTATCATTATCGGGAAATAGTGGTGTAAATCCAATGATAGGGTTTGATTTAACGTTAGATGTTCCCCTGGAGAAGCAGCGTGCGATGCTTCAATATAATGAAAATTTCGCTTGGTTGAGCCCTCAGGATATTATTATTTTTCAACCAAATTTAGCGGCTAAAGTATTTACACATGATGGTCAGCACATTCTTGCTGAAGTAAATACAGATAATAGCCAAGATAAAATTAAAACAGCATTAGCAAATTCGTTATGGAGTAGTCTGGCGTACATGAAAGGCTATTACCGAGATGAAATAAATTAAGCTTGTATTGAGCTTTCCTTCACTTGTATTGAGCTTTCCTTCAATAGTCAATAGTCAATAGTCAATAGTCAATAGTTATTCACCTGGCCTAGGGTTGTCATTTTGACTTGGTTGTCGATATGACCTCCTTTTGATGCTGTCAATACGACACCTTACCTATATTAAATCCTTAATAATCAATGAGATATTGATTGGCACGAAACTTGAAGTACTGTCTTCTGTAGTTCTGCAATATCGGTTGTTCTTTTGTTTTTGATCTGAGCTCTAGGCGAGAGTTTTAAATGACAAGAGTGCGATCAAACATTGCGCAGGTTTGCAATAAAAAAGGGACGCTGAAAAAGGGCAGAAATGGCTAATATAGCGTTATAAAAAAACAGGAGGCATGATATGGCTGATAACTTTACCAAAGGTATGGCCCGAAATATCTACTATGGCGGAAGTGTATTTTTCTTCTTGCTCTTAGTGGGGCTAACTTTTGACACGATGCTTGAATTACCAAGTCGAGATCATCGCGAAAATATTACAGAGGCGGTTGAAAACGGCAAAACCCTCTGGGAAAAAAATAACTGTGTTGGCTGTCATAGCATTATGGGGGAGGGTGCCTATTTTGCACCGGAACTTGCCAATGTTTTTGATCGTTATGCGGATAGCGATAATGATGGTGTTGGGGATGATGTTGCAAGTTTCGAGATTTTTCTTCAAAACTGGATGGCGATTCAGCCTTTAAATGTTCCTGGTCGTCGTCAGATGCCGCAGTTCAATCTTACTGAAAAAGAGGTTCATGAGCTTGCTCAGTTCCTGATTTGGACTTCGCGAATTGATGACAATGATTGGCCACCGAATAAGCAAGGCTAAGGGGAGAGAAAAAGTATGAAATATGAATCTCAAAAAGTTGCCCTGAATTACTTTATATTCGCCATGGTGCTGTTCGCAGGCCAGGCAGTATTTGGTTTGATCATGGGGCTTCAATACATTTTAGGTGACTTTCTGGCTGCCTATATTCCATTCAACGTTGCGCGAATGGTACACACAAATCTACTAATTGTTTGGTTATTATTTGGTTTTATGGGCGCCACGTACTACTTGGTACCTGAAGAATGCCAAACTGAATTGCATAGCCCGCTCTTAGCGAAAATCCTTTTCTGGATATTTGCAGCTGCAGGTGTCGCGACTATTTTAGGTTACTTGTTAGTGCCTTATAGCCGACTCACAGAGCTGACTATGAATGAGCTGCTGCCCACCATGGGGCGTGAATTTCTAGAGCAACCTACCATTACTAAAATTGGTATTGTGATTGTCTGCTTAGGCTTCATCTTCAATATTGGCATGACTATCTTGAAAGGCCGTAAAACCGTGGTGAATATGGTGTTAATCACTGGTCTGATTGGTTTGGCAGTGTTCTTCTTATTCTCTTTCTATAACCCAAGTAACCTAGCCCTGGATAAGTACTTCTGGTGGTGGGTTGTCCATCTATGGGTTGAAGGCGTATGGGAATTGATTTTGGGCGCGATCTTAGCGTTTACCTTGATCAAAGTCACCGGTGTTGACCGTGAAGTGATAGAAAAGTGGTTGTATGTGATTGTTGCGCTCGCACTCATAACAGGGCTCATCGGTATGGGGCACCATTATTTCTGGATTGGCCCCGGTGAATATTGGCTATGGTTAGGCTCAATATTCTCTGCCCTTGAACCGATACCATTCTTTATGATGGTGGTCTTTGCCTTCAAGATGGTACGCGAACGTCGCTTGGAGCATGGTAATCAAATTGCTTTAACGTGGGCATTAGGTACGACGGTGATGGCATTTTTGGGTGCGGGTGTCTGGGGCTTTATTCATACTCTCGCCCCGGTGAATTACTACACCCACGGTTCTCAACTGACAGCGGCGCATGGCCACTTAGCCTTCTTTGGCGCGTATTCCATGATCGTCATGACGATCATGTCGTACTCTATTCCTATTATGCGCGGCCGCCCTAACGGCAACTGCATGAAGGCACAAAAACTAGAGCGTGCGGCATTCTGGACTATGTGTATTTCAATGCTGGGTATCACCTTAGCGCTGACGGTAGCCGGTATCTGGCAAATAGTCTTGCAGCGCCTTCCTGATGATGCCAATGCACTGAGCTTTATGGTCACGCAAGAGCAACTACACCCTATATTCTGGATACGTCTTGGTTTTGGTGTGTTGTTTACTAGTGGTGTATTTATGTTCTTTGCTAGTTTCTTTGTCGGCTCAAAAGAAGGGCTGGTATTGGAAGCAAAAAGCTAAGGTCTTTGTTTAAATAGACTTTTAGTGCCGCCATTTATATTTTTATAAATGGCGGCCTTTGCTATAGATATTAACTTTGCTGTAGGCATTAAATAGGAAGTGGTTCGATGGAAGAAGTCGTCGGTGAATTTTGGCATCGCTTAGTTACGAAACAAGCCTCTACAGATTATGAAGGTGTGCGTGTTGAGCTGACCGATGTACAAAGCCAGTTAGGCCTGTTTTATCGTGCTTTAGGCGGTTGTTCCGCAAAGGTAATCGAAGCGGCGGCACCAAGAAAATTTAATGCCGAGCGTAATTTTTTCCAGCGTCTTGCAGGAACACATAAACGTATATGTGTCGCGTGGCAAGATGAACGCAGTGTGCGCTTGGCACCCGATATTGCATTTTTCCCCAATAAAGAATTAAACGAAAAACTCTATTTCTGGCAAGTGGCGATGGCCGCCTATTTGCCTAATGTGACTCATTGGTTTACCGATAACCAGCGCGCCAGCTTAGCGCTTGTCTCTGCACGGCCGGGTTTAAAGCTTATCTATTTGGAATTAGTCGAAGCGATTTTAACCTCGAGACCAAGTCTAGATAAATTAGAAGGTGATAAGCGTGAGCGGGAAGTCGTTGTTCGACAAGCGCTGATCAATCCTGGCTCTGTTGAATGCTTACCAAAAGCAGCGGGTGATGTCTATCCAATCCCCTTATGGCTTTATCCAGAAGCTATGCATGGTGTTCATACTCAGCCTTCTGATGACGATGAAAATGCGCTGGTGACTTCCCGTAGTGGCATGGAAAAGATTAAAAGTGCGCGTCGAGAAGCTCAGCGTGTTGATGATGCCAAGAAGACCGATGGCTTGTTGGTTTTTATGTTAGAGAGCATACTTAGTTGGACTGAGTATGTAAATTTAGATAGACCGAAACAAGATAATGACGATGAGAATCTTCAAAGCGCCGTAGAAGATTTAGATATCATCACGCTATCTAGGCAGCGTCGTGCGGGAGCTGCGAGATTAAAATTTGATCTGGATTTGCCCGCGCCTCAAAACGATGATTTAGCGATTGGCGATGGCATTAAATTCCCAGAGTGGGATTACCGTAAAGCGCAATTCATTGAAGACTATTGTTTACTTCAGCCCATGTTGGCTGATGATGCCTTGCCCCTAAGCATACCCGATACCTTAAAATCGACCGTGAACCAGGTGCGCAAGCGTTTTAGTGCATTGCAGTTTCAGCAGAATTGGTTAAGGCGTCAGCCTTATGGTTCAGAGTTGGATTTAGATGCCTGTGTGGAGTGGATGACAGAATCGGCTCAAACAGATAAGCAAAATTTGTATAAAAAGCGTTGCCGTACTGAACGCGATATCTCATGTTTAGTGTTAGCTGACTTATCGATGTCGACCGATGCTGGGATTAATGCGGATCAACGGGTAATCGATGTGATTCGCGATAGTATTTTGGTCTTTTCAGAAGCCCTACTGGAAGCCGGCGACCCGTTTGCGATCTATGGTTTTTCCTCGATTAAAAATAAGCAGGTTCGTTTCCATTTAGTGAAGAATTTTGCCGAACGCTACGACAATAGTATTCGAGGGCGAATTCTGTCGATAAAGCCGGGTTTTTATACCCGTATGGGGGCCGCTATTCGTCAGGCTACCCAGATTCTGGAACTACAAAGAAGCCAACAACGTTTATTGCTGATTATTTCGGACGGCAAGCCAAATGATATTGACCATTATGAAGGACGTTATGGCATTGAAGATACCCGCAAAGCTATTCAAGAGGCCAAACACCTAGGTTTACAGCCTTTTTGTATCACCATCGATGAAGAGGGTAGTGACTATTTACCCTATCTTTTTGGCGATCAGGGTTTTGCGGTCATCAAAGACATCGCGCGATTACCCAGTTTACTTCCAAAATTGTATTTAAATTTAACCGGTTTACAGTGATCTTGGCGGCAGCCTGAATCAGGTCATCTCGGATGAGGATTATATGAAGATTAAAAATAGTTATTTGCCTCAGGCAAACGAAGTGCAAGTGTTTGAACATGCTGCCCAGAATTTTTTGCCTGTGTTAATCAAAGGGCCAACAGGTTGTGGTAAAACACATTTTATTGAGCATATGTCAGATAGGCTGAATAGGCCTTTAATTACGGTTGCCTGTCATGATGACTTAACTGCTACTGATCTAGTCGGGCGTCATTTAATTGGAAAAGACGGTACTTATTGGCAAGATGGACCACTGACGCGAGCTGTTCGCCAAGGCGCCATTTGCTATTTGGACGAAGTCATCGAGGCGCGTAAAGACACTACCGTGGTTTTACATCCCTTATCCGATCATCGTCGGGCCTTGCCGATTGAGCGTACCGGAGAAGAAATTCAGGCGCACCCAAATTTCATGCTGGTGGTCTCCTATAATCCTGGCTATCAGAATGTTATGAAAGGTTTGAAGCCAAGCACACGGCAGCGCTTTGTTGCGCTGGAATTCAATTACCCTAGCCCCGAAAGAGAGGTGGTGATTGTTTGTCAGGAATCAAATATTGATAAAGAAACGGCACAGAAATTGGTCAACCTAGGGCTAGACTTACGGCGTCTGAAGGATCATGACTTAGAAGAAGCCGCTTCAACGCGTTTACTGATTTATACGGCAAAAATGATCCTTTCTGGTTTAGATCCTAAACAAGCCTGTATGGCGTGTTTGGCGCTGCCCTTAAGTGATGAAACCAATACCATCAATGCGATTGCACGTTTAGTTCAGGTATACTTCCCATAATGTTATTTTTGGACTGCCCATGAGCCACTCAGAGCCAGTGTTGGCAATTGGCGCAAAAGAGATTCCGGGCGACATAGCGATATGGATTCTGATCTTTGCAGAATTATTTGAATTTGGTTTGTTCTTTATTTTGTATATTATCGCCAAGGCGCATAACCCGGAATTATTCCATAGCGGTCCCTTGTTATTGAGTCAGAATGCGGGCATCGCTAATACAGTTATTTTACTGACGAGCAGCTTCTTTGTAGCGAAGGCCGTTAGAGCTATCAAACTAGGGCAGGTGATTCAAAGTCGGCGTTGGTTATGGCTAACATTTTTCTGTGGCGTTGCGTACTGCATTGTAAAACTTTGGGAATACCATTTTAACGAGCTCAATGGTATTGGTGTTGAAACCAACTTGTACTTCAGCGTGTATTATTACCTGACTTTTAATCATTTGTTGCATGTAGGCTTTGGCTTGGCGGGCTTGCTGTGGGTAATCTTACGTTCAGTATTCGGGGCTTATTCTGCCGAACAGCATCAAGGTTTGGAAGCCGCCGCCTGCTACTGGCATATGGTCGATTTAGCGTGGATTATGATATTTCCGCTGATCTATGTGATGCATTAAGGAGAGAAAATCTGCATGATAGAAAATAAAGTGCTCATAGGTGTTTGGTTGGTGCTTTTGCTTTGTACCTTGGTGAGTGTGTTGATGGCAGAGCGCGCAGACTTCACTGTAATATCAGCTGTCTTGGTTTGTGTTATTGTGGTTATAAAATCCCGTTTAGTGATTGATTATCTTATTGGTTTAAAATTTGCTCATCCTCGCTTGAGAAAGGTTATGCTGGGCTACTTTTACCTCATTCCACTTTTAATCGCCATTGGCGCTGTTCGCCCAGATTGGATTGTCGCTATGACGAGCCTTCATTAGAGTCCGTTTTTCATGTTTGCATTATTAATAGATAAAAACCCAAATGCTAAACCCTTACCCGGTGATTTGGCTATTTGGATATTCATTCTGGCAGAACTGGGGGTTTTTTCGTTATTTTTTATTGCCTATGCCTTTGTCAGAATGCTCAACCCCGACATGTTTGCCGAAGGTTATGAACACTTAAATAGAGTAGCGGGTTTAATCAACACACTTGCGCTGATCACCAGCAGTTACTTTGTGGTTCGAGCGGTACTAGCGATTAAAAATAACCAGTCTAAACAATGTTCACGCTGGCTTAATTGGGCGCTATTGGCAGCGATGGTTTACGTTTGCGTAAAAATATGGGAATACTCTGAAACAATGGGCGCAGGCTATACGGTTCATACAAATGTTTTTTACATGTTCTATTTCTTGCTGACTTTTTTTCATTTTGCTCATGTTCTATTGGGCATGGTTATATTGGCTGTGATAGCGAGAAAATCAAAACAAGGCGCTTATTCTATTGATGATTATTCAAGTGTCGAGTCGGGCGCTTCATATTGGCATATGGTCGATTTACTATGGATCATTCTTTTTCCACTCGTTTATGTGATTCATTAAGGAAAGTAGTGTTTATGACAAATTTCTTATCACAACTTAACCCTGTTCAGCGGGCAACATTAATCTGGTTAATGTTAGTAGCAGCAACCATTGTGGCGGCACTGATAAGCCTGTTCCTAAAAAGTGGTTTAGTGTTGTTGCTAGCATCAGTTGCAATATTGATTTTTAAGGGGCAAATGATCGTTGATCATTTTATGGAGCTTCGGTATGTAGCCAAACACTGGCATAGGCTTATGTCGGCTTACTGCGTTGTGATAGGTTTTTTTGTTATCCTGGCTTATCTTATGAGCATGCGCTAAGGCTATCTGCCAGATGAACCTGTTCAGGTTCAGCACTCACTCACGCAGTAACTTAAGCGCTCAAAAGAGCGCTATGATGGACAAACTTAATGAAGACTGTAGCGATCTTTGTAGATGTTCAAAATATCTATTACACCTCGAGAGAGGTGTTCAAGCGTAACTTTGATTACAATGCCTTCTGGGCAAAGGCCACAAAAGATAGGCAAGTGATTAAAGCATTTGCCTACGCGATAGATCGAGGTGACCAGAAACAGCATGAGTTTCAGAATATACTTCGGGCAATTGGTTTTGATGTGAAGTTAAAGCCTTTTATGCAGCGTTCCGATGGTTCTGCAAAAGGCGACTGGGATGTCGGTATTACTATCGATGCAATGGAGTATTCACAAGATGCCGATATCGTCGTATTAGTCTCAGGAGATGGTGACTTCGACTTGCTGGCGAATAAACTTCGTATCGATAAGGGCAAGAAAGTGGAAGTTTATGGTGTCGCCAAATTAACCGCAGCATCCTTGATCAATGCTGCCAGCGACTTCATTCCTGTCGAGCATGCATTGCTTATGACCTAGGAAGGTTTAATGTTTAATTTGAGTGAGGGTTTAGGTTATCACTCGCAGGGTAAAAATATTAGGAAATTAGAAATGAGCTTTATTTTTGCTTTGAATTTAATATAAATCTTTCCAAGTCTTTATCAATCCCGAAGATATGACGTGTTAGCCATTCCCTTAAAAAAATAGAAACGGTTTCTCTCATCTGGATATCAAATTCAGCAGGGTTTTGGATCATGGCATTAAGCTCAAGTCTAAATCGGTTATGTGCAGCAACGTGCTCATCTATTTTTGGATAGTTAAGTTGACGCATATACGCCTCTTCCAGAGTAAAATGATTTTCTGCAAAATTGGTGAGCTTTGTGAATATTTCAGGAGAGGCTGAATGGGTTTTTAGTTCATCAACGAGCTCAAATAAAACTTGGTGTTGCGTGTCTTGCCAGATCAAGTCACTTGTTTTTTTCATGGCTATATACCTAGCATCGTTTTTTAAACTTGGTCAGTTAGAACTTTAGCTTATTTAATGCAAACCGCCATGTTCATTCATGGGTGCTGCCTGAAAATTTTCACTAGGTCTGGCATGAATCAATTAACAAGTTTGATTGTCGCTGGTCAAAGCGAAATCACTGCAGACTTTATCAAATTGCTCGATGACAGCCTCAATAGGAATATCCATCATCAGGTCTTTTCCTTTAACGCGAGCACCCCAGGGTAATTGGCTGTCAGCCTTGCCATGCTGTTTTAAAAGGTGCTTATGGTATACCTCGACAAGATAATCCTGATACAAATATGGCCCTGTTCGCCTAGGATTTGAATGTGCATATAGACCAATGACGGGTGTACCTTGTGTGACCGCCATATGTGCAGGGCCAGTGTCTGGAGCAATGACGAGGCTGGCTCTTTTCAAAAGAGCTAACATCTGTTTTAAGCTGGTTTGGCCGATCAGACTTGTTAATGCTGATTGTGCTGTTGTCTGAATATCTGAACCGAGTTGCATTTCATTTTCCGATGGGCCACCACAGAGTAGTACGCTAAACCCTTTATTAACTGCGTAGTCTGCTATGTTTGCATAGCCTTTTGTTGTCCAGTTTCGTTCTGCTTTACTGGCAGACGGTGCGATGATTAACGTTAATTGGTTTGAAGGGATATGCTTTGATGCAAATTCATTGTCTTCAGGTGAAATGGGAATATTCCAACTCAGTTTGTGTTTTGCTGATTCAGGTACGCCTATCTTTTCAGCGAAGGCAAAGAAGCTTTCTAGTACATGGGCTTGGGTTTGGGCTTTGATTCGTTCGTTGGTAAACAGGCTATGTAGTTCTTTAGCTCGATGCCAGTCATAGCCAATTTTGCGCTTGGCTGGGATAATCTTAGCCGCAATATTTGCACGAAGAGCTACTTGCATGTGTAAAAGAACATCAAATTCTTTGCCCGCTAAGTCCGACTTAAGCTTTGAGTAGGCTTGTTTTCCAAGGGATTTATCAAAAATAATGAATTCAACACCCGGAAGACCTTCCAGTAATTTATATTCAATTTTTCCAATCACCCAAGTGATGGTTGTATCTGGATGAGTTGTCTGAATAGCTTGTACAGCAGCAACGGCATGGCATACATCTCCAATGGCAGAAAGTCGAAGAATACAAATTGAATTTATCTGTGTGCGGTCCATGTTCGGGTACAACCTTGAAAAATGACTATTTTAAGCGCGCTAAGCTTACCTTAGTTTTAGGGTTCCAAGGAAGATGCAGTGCTTTGAATAGTTAGTTTTAATACTCTATTTGTTACAAGTATAGTGACAAAAGAGAGTGAGGGTTGTGTGTGGTATAAACAGGCGTAATGCTTAAAGCCTGCTAATCTAAAAAGATCAATATGTGAGGGTTTAGTATGAGTGAAGAACCATTATCTGCTGTAAATAATACTGGCTCACAAAATGCGGGAAGCTTGAATCACCGTCAATGGGGTCGGTTAGGGCGTTCGGTGTTGAATGGCGTGATAGGCGATTATCTGGAAAAACAGAATAACCCTCTCGCGATCAAAATGGCGTTTTATAATAATTTCAAACCCTTGTCTTTAGATGAAAATTTGGCCCATCAAGTTGACTTTCCGCTTACCAATAAAATTGTTGTATTGGTTCATGGCTTAACAAATCTCGAAACTATATGGGACTTTGATAGACCAGTCACTGACAATGTCCAATCAAGTTCTTCTGCACAATATCTTGATGAGTATGTCGATAAGTATATTGATAGCTATTTTGACTTAACGGACGGACGTTCACGTGAAAATTATGGCTCTAAGCTACAAGAAGATTTTGGTCTGACACCATTTTATTTGCGCTACAACACGGGCCTCACGCTTGAAAAAAATGCCCGGGAGTTTTCGGCATTACTCACTAAATTATTTGCCGTTTATCCGATTGAAATAGATCAACTTGTCTTGGTTGGTTTCAGTATGGGGGGGTTATTGACGCGTTATGCACAAGCCATGGCGACGCAATCCAGTACTGTTCCTGAGTGGCGTAAAAAGCTTAGTGAGTGTTTCTATATTGGCACGCCTCATGAAGGCTCTCCATTAGAAAAATTTGGCCATTTGGCGGGTGAAGTACTTAGGCATATCCCAAAAGAGTATGTAAGTCACTGGGCTGATTGGGTCGATTTAAGAAGTGAAGGTATTCAAGATTTAAAAGATGGCTTACGTTATCTAAATAAAGCGACAGAAGCAGAGAAAAGTGTTTGTGATAGCTTTACAGAGCATGCAGGGCATTATTTTATTAGTGGTGCCGTATCTAAGAAAAATGCCGTGATGAATAAGCTTGTAGGTGATAGTTTAGTGAGGCAGAAGAGTGCAAATCCAAGATCCGCGCCTTTAAATTGTCGAAATGCGCATTTTGAAGGTGTTGTGCATATGCACTTGGCAAACTCTAAGCGAGTCTATAATCAGATTAAACTCTGGCTAAAAGAAGATACTTTACGTTCATCCTCATTAGCGGATACACCGATTAAAAAATACGCACCGATTAAAAAACCTTATACCGAAATAAATGAACATGATATTTCGACTCAGGACCTGATCGCAGGATCCCTTGAATTGCTGGCAAGTGCTTATGAAAAGACCCTGGAAACAGTTGAAACGATGCATTACGCCATCGCGGACGAGCCTTTTTCAATCTTACAAAAGATACCTATTGTTAGCCAGCTTGCTGACCCTGTTGAAGTTACGCATAAGCAGATTTTAGATTCTATTTATAAGGTGCTTAGATCCGGTGGGAAATGGGCTCATTCTACAGCTAAAACAATGACTAAGGATGAGTAAAATTTGTATTCATAGAAACAAAAAAGGGCAAGCCCGGAAGGCTTGCCCTTTTTAATTATCGCTATTTATTAAAGAGCAACAATGTTCTCTGCTTGTGGGCCTTTTTGGCCGTCAGTTACGATAAACTGAACTTTTTGGCCTTCATTTAATGTTTTGAAGCCGTCACTGGTAATTGCACTAAAGTGAGCAAAAACATCTGGGCCGGATTCTTGTTCGATAAAGCCAAAGCCTTTAGATTCGTTGAACCACTTAACAGTACCTGTTGTTGTATTAGACATAATAATATCCTGAAATTTAAATATAAAAATTGCCTTCAAGAGGCATGAATCGCGTAAAAATGTAGACTGGAACTTAAAAACTGCAGGACGAGGTATTATGAATAAAACAGCGAAATGTAGGATGTAAATGTAAGACTTCTTTCTAGCTGTGCAATACTATATAGGGAGTCTGGTGCCCTGTCTATAAGTTTTTTGTGTTAGTTCATAAGCTGAATTGGCAATAGCGCTTGGCATAGTGAATTAACTCGGTTTCTTCTGTCTCTAAAATGAACTTACCCGAGTCTACAATTGCTAAAGGGCTTGCGTTTAAATTTCCGCCTTGTTTGTTCTTTTCAAGATAACAATATTGCTCGCTGGGTATTCTTAAGTTGTCTGGTTGGAAGGTTTTACCGGTGACAGCGTACTCGCCAGTGGGTAACAATGTGCGGTGGAAGACGGTAAACGATGTGTTGATAAAGTTTTGTTCCGCTGAGGATGTATGTTCCTGTTGAGATAAAGTGTCTAGTGCAGAATAGGTGTTCCTGTTACGAAGCCCATCTTCTTGAGATATTGCAAGGGTGTTTGGCGGCATGAGCCCGTTACTGTTGTGATAGAAAAGCCAGTAGATAATCGCAGCGGTAAGTAAGATTACTGACAAACTAAGTGTGACATGAAGTAGCATGAGTGTGCGTCGCGATGTCTGCTGGTATTGGTAAAGCTCGCTGATCTCAAAGCGTTTTTCCACTTCGGTATCTATGGCTTTATTCATTGCCTCAAAGTTGTGTGAGACAACGCTAATGTCCTCTTTGCTTTGCTCAGATTTTTTATCGGAGTTGAATTCATTATCCTTAGTCATGAGGCTTATTGTCCTTTGACTGAGAATTGTTCATTTCAGCATCCGTTTCTTCTATATCGTTTGGGTCAAACTTTTCATTCGTGGCAAGTGTCAGTAATGACTTATCATCGGTGTATAGAGGTACATGAACGATTTCTTTTTTGATGATTTCAACAGGCACTTCAACGCGAATCACTTTCTCGACAGGGACTTCTCTAACGACTTCTTTAGGTACTTCTTTTATTATCGGTCTGCGTTGAACACGACGCCAATAAATAAATAGTCTTCGTAAGCTGTTGAATGTTTTGCGTGTTAATGAGCCGAAGTTATCATGTGGACTTGATCGGTCTTCGATATAAGGGTCTCGAATAACGTAAGACGCAAAAGCTAACAAGATACCTGTTACAGCAATCAGCATCGCTAAGCTGCCAAACCAGAGGCCTGCAATACTCATCACATCCTTTCTATCCAGGTCTGCCGCTGACTCTTTGTTAAACCACCATTGAGCCATGCGGTAAACTTGATTGTCCCCAACCTTTATATTGACTAGATTGCGTAATTCAACGCGTTGGTTTTGTTTTTCAAATAGCGTTTTTTCGATGTCTGAAACCAAAGTTTTATTCTGGGATAGTGTATTAAAAGCGTTTTCCCTGAAGGCTTCATTCTCTTTTTGTTGTTCTTGGAATTTTGACTCAATACTGGTCAATTCTTTCATGTGCGTTTTAATGACGTTTTCGATATCTTTTTCTCGGGCACCGAGGCTCTTGCTTAAGGTCATCGAGAGGTTCTGTATTTCTTTATTAAGCTTGTCTTCACGGCTTTGATAGCGGTCTTTAACAGCTTCTATATCTTTATTGAAGCGCTCACGCAGCTGTTTTTGGCGGTCAGAATCACTGAGTTCGTTTAGTTGGGCTCTTAGGGTTTCTACTTTCTGCTCTTGTTGGTTGACGCGTTTGTTTTCTTGTTCCCGCACTGTGTTTTCAGAGAAAAAACCAGCGTCTTCAATTTTCTTTTCGCGCTGCTCGCGTAAGGTTTGCAGGTAATTTTGTTCGTTAATGAGTTGTTGTTGCAAGCTTCGGCGTTGGGTATTGATTTCTGTCGAAGCATTGTCGGTTAATTGGGATGAGGCATTGATGAGTGCGTCAATTTCTTTTTGACGGTCAGCTCTTAAAGCTTTGACTTGGTCTCGGCGGTCGTCAATTTGATCATTTAAACCTTTTATGTATTCTGTTTGAGAGGCAGCGCGTAAGCCTTGAATGCGGTCCTGGATAATGATCGCCTGGCGAGATCGCTCTTCTGAAATAACGGCATGGCGTTGGCTGTATTCGCTTTCAATTTGAGGAGCGCTCAAATTGGCAAGCCGGTCACGTTTCTCAGATAATGGGGCGATTTCTTCTTCAACAGCGACAAGCTCTTTTTTATATTTATCAATTGAGAAAATAAGCGCATGAAAATTACGCTCGAAGCCATTTAAAGCGGATTCAAAGGTAATAAATGCTAAAAATAAAAGCGAAATGCCAAAGACAAATTTCCATTTTCGGTGACTTGTTTTGTACGTCGCGCCGACAAAGGGAATTTTGGTGATTTCAACGATGGCCACCATGAGAAAGGGCATCATGGCAATAAATACATTGGTGTAATCACCAAAACCCAAAACGCCATTTTTATTGGCTTCGAGTTCCTCGAAGGAGGTTATTCCTTGCATAATAGAAATGGCAAAGCCGATAATGACAGCGCAAATCTCGACAGCCCAGGCAAAAATGATGAGTTTTTTGCCAATACTTTCTCTTTCAGCGCTGATTTGTGGTTCTTTGGTGTTTTCAGGTGTGAGCGGTTCGTGAGAAGACAAAGTTGAACTTACTGCGGCAGTCATACTAATACCCTTTGGTTTTTCTTGTTATGCTGTATCTAAGATTATCGCTAGCGTGATGCAATTCGTAAATACGATTTTGTTTATTTATTGGTCGGGTTACTCAAATATGAAAGAAATAGTTGTATTGAAAGTCATTAGTATCCTTATATTTGGTTTTTGGCTGCATGCTTGCGCCTCTCATGAGCTAGAGAGTTTAATTGCGTCGCCAGAACCTGAAGAAAATATTCAGCTAGAAAATCAACACGTTAAAGTGGAAGATGAAGACGAAATGCTTGACTCAAGTGAAACCCTTTCAATAATAGACAAAGAGTCCAAAGAGTCCAAAGAGTCCAAAGAGTCCAAAGAGTCCAAAGAGTCCAAAGAGTCC
>CAXBDA010000061.1:0-18489 GCA_963974595.1 uncultured Oleiphilus sp.
AATGCTGTGACTTGAGTTACATTACTTTACACACAAATTTCAGAGGGGGCTTGCAACCTGCGTCCGAAATCAAAGTAACACAAACGCGTTCGACAGAGCTGAGTGGCTGCAAACACATTAAAAAAGACGTTGGTTATCCGGTAAAATCTTACTTTTTTCGGGTATCTTCGACTGACTGGATTCGGCACTATTTAGCCTGTTATTATATTTTTGGGTTGTAAGTTTTATGCTCGTTCTAACGCTTCAAAAGTCGGTCCATATCCAAATGTTTTACAGCTAACATTTAACTGAAATAATATGCTAGAGTCGCCATCGTTTTGGTCTTCAGGTAATTATTACGATGGATTCAGATTCTCTTACAGAAAGTGCTCAAATTCCGGCTATTAAGTTAACTAAAACGCTTCATCTTAACTTTCACGAGCAGCGTGATCAGTTATTTAATGAACTGCATACTCGGCCTTTTCCGGTTATATCTTCACCGGCAAAAATTTCACAACTCACGCTTATTCATGACGCTATTGACGAAGGTGTTGATTACAAGCTTGAAGAATATCGACATCTCTGTGGTCTGTGCGCGCGTTATAGTTTAAGTCCGCCTACTCATCAAGCAAGTTGCTTTTATCAGGACTTCGGCGCTTTTGAGTTTCGTTGGGAGCGACATACTGAATTTTCGACCTATACCTTTATTCATAATGTTGACGCACCTGTGTTTGAACAAAATGGTTTATCGCTTATTCCTTCTGATTGGCTGTCTGAAATACCTGGGCAGGTGATAAGTGGCGTCGACATCGATATTCAACAAGTTCCAGAAAGTAAACAAAATCGGGATGAGTTGCGTGGGTATTTTGAAGGACATCGTTTGCTGAGTAGTTATGTGAGTGATGAACAAGCACAAATTTGGACGGCATATAGAATCCATAGTGACAATATGGGGCGGTTTCTCATCTACAATAAGCGCCTTAACCCATGTCAGATGGGCAGGTTGGTTCGACGTTTATTAGAATTAGAAACCTACCGAATGATGGCCTTGTTGTCTTTTCCAATAGCGAGAACAATTGCCCCTACTATTAGGGATATGAATCTTGAACTTTCAGATATTATTCAGTTGGTGTCTGACATTAAAGATTTAGATGATGAGCGTGATTTACTCGGTAAATTGACGCATTTATCTGCAAATATTGAAAAAATCATTTCAGATACAAACTATCGCTTTTCTGCCACCAAAGCTTATTATCGTTTAGCGCAGAGTAGGTTAGAAGAGTTAGATGAAACAGAAGTCCGAGGCCTTCAAACATTAAACGAATTTTTAAAACGTCGTTTAACGCCTGCCTATCTGACCTGTGAAACAATCGAAAAAGATTTAGATGGTCTTTCTGCAAGAGTTGATCGAGCAAGTGAATTGTTGCGCACAAGAATGAATTTGACGATTGAATCTCAGAATCAAGATGTCTTGCTTTCAATGAATCGCCGTGCAAAATTACAGTTAAGGATGCAGCAAGCAGTAGAAGGTTTGTCCGTTGCGGCGATTAGTTATTACCTTGTTGGCTTGGTGAAATATGTCAGTGAATCTGCCAAAACAATGGGCTGGATTTCGAATAGCTATCTGATCACGGGTCTGGCTGTACCTTTTGCCATTCTCTTTGTAATGTTCGGTCTTAAACGCATGAAGAAAAAAATAGAAAGTGAGAATAATAAGTTGAAGAAAAAGAAATAAAATTCTTTGTAATTCAATCTGTCGCACTAAAAGTAATGGAATAAATACCATGAGTAAGTCAAAAGTCTGGGCACATAAAGGAACCTTTTTACTTGCTGCTGTCGGGTCAGCAGTCGGTCTGGGAAATCTTTGGCGGTTCCCTTATTTAGCGGGTGAGAATGGTGGTGGTGCATTTATTCTAGTGTATGCTTTAACGATCACCGCTGTCGGTATTCCTATTTTAATCGCAGAAAGTTTATTAGGTCGTGCATCACGCAAAAGCCCGATTATGGGCATGAAAGACTTAATTTCCTCTCATAATAGTCACTCGCTCTGGAAAGTAATCGGTTGGATGGGGGCGATGGCAGCTTTTATTATTCTGAGTTTTTACTCGGTGATTGCAGGTTGGGCTATTCATTATACCGGTTTGATGTTTAGCGGCAGTTTATCGGGTGCCAGTGCCGAGGTCATTGTGACTGGTTTTGATGCGTTATTAGCATCACCCAGCTTATTAATTTTATACCACAGTTTGTTTTTAGGTTTATCTGTTTTAATTGTTGGAATGGGCGTTCATAAAGGTATCGAGAACGGCTTACGTTTTATGATGCCCTCTTTATTTATAATCCTGATCATCGTCTTTATTTATGCTGCCATAGAAGGTGATCTTTCTGCGGCATCAAATTTCTTGTTTACCTTTAATCTTGAGGATTTAAGTCTTCAAGGGTGGCTTGATGCCATGGGACAATCTTTCTTTACGCTTAGTTTAGGTATGGGCGCCATTATGGCTTATGGGGCGTATATGTCTCCCGAGGAATCGCTCACGCGTACCGCTATTTCTATTGCGATTGTTGATACGTTAGTTGCTTTGGTGGCGGGGCTTGCGATTTTTGCTTTAGTATTTGGGCAAGGTTTAGAGGCTGGGCAAGGCCCGGGGCTTATGTTTGTTACCCTGCCTTTAGCGTTCGCAGATCTTCCCGGTGGCAGCATCCTGGGTGGTATCTTCTTTATTCTTGTGATTGGTGCTGCGCTGACATCTGCCATCTCCTTAGTTGAGCCTGTCGCAGCGTATTTTATCGAACGCTTTAATATGAGTCGGCCTCAAGCCGTTGTTATTATGGGGTTGGGCTGTTGGGCATTAGGGCTATTAACTGTATTTAGTTTCAATATTTGGGAATCTGAATCATTTACACATGACTTATTTGGAAAGAGTCCATTTGATACCTTAGAGTTTATGACCAACATTCTGATGCCCTTAGGGGGTGTTCTAATCGCCTTGTTTGTTGGCTGGTCACTTAGTCGTGATATTGTGAGTGAGCAAATGGCGACTAGTTTCGCTTGGCTATCTTGCTGGGAGATTCTTGTTCGTTATGTTGCGCCCACCGCAGTGACGTTTGTGTTTTTACGCAGTTTGATGGCAGGCGAATCGGGTTATGCTTTTCCTGCGGTTGGCGCTGTGCTTATTGTTGGTGGTTTTGCTTTGATACATAAAGCTAGAAATAAGGTGTGATTCAGCAAATCCTTGGCAGGGGGTCAGAATAACGCCAATCTACAATGCGTTTACCGCCAAAACTTGTCTTCATTTCAACGATGGCGCGTTTGTCAGTTAATACCTCTCCAATGATAGCCGCCTCTTTCCCTTTAGGGTGTGCTTGCATAATGGCTAGTAATTTTTCTGCTTTATCGGCTGGACAAAAAGCAACTAATTTACCTTCGTTAGCGATATATAAAGGATCTAAACCCAGTAATTCAGTGCACGCTTTGACTTCACCCTTTATGGGGATTTGAACTTCGTCAATCTGTATTGCATAACCGCAGCGTTGAGACAGTTCATTTAAAATAGCCGCTAAACCACCCCGAGTAGGGTCTCGCATGCAGCGTATTTCGGGCACCTTATGAGTCATCAGCTCTACAAGGTCATGAAGCGGCTGGCAGTCTGAATGAAGTTCGGTGCTTAAATTCAAGTGCTGTCGTTGGGCTAAAATGGTTGTGCCGTGATCTCCTAAAGAGCCGCTTACTATAATTTTGTCACCGCTTTGAATGTTGGCTGGTGACAAGTTCAAATCATTATTGATGCACCCAATCCCTGTCGTGTTGATATAGCAACCATCACCATGGCCCCGTTCCACAACTTTGGTATCCCCTGTGACTATTTTAATAGCGCAAGCGTTAGCAGCCTTTGCCATAGAATCCACGATCTTTTTAAGCTCTGACAAACCAAACCCTTCTTCCAGAATAAACCCGACACTTAGGTAAAGAGGCTTCGCACCGGACATAACTACATCGTTCACGGTGCCGTATACAGCTAAACTGCCAATATTCCCACCGGGGAAAAACAGGGGTGAAATAACATGGCTGTCTGTCGCCATCACGATACGCTTACTCAATAAGGTCAGCGTTGCCTGATCATTCAATTCTCGTAATATGGGGTTATCAAAGGCAGGTAAAAATAGTTCATTAACTAATTCTGAAGAGGCTCTGCCGCCACTACCGTGTGCCATTTCTACGCTGCCGTTTAGATAGTCTAGAGACATTAGGTATTCCTTAAGGTGTTTTTATGAAAATAGTGGAAAGCCTAATAAGCTTGATATTGGAAATAAGCCGCACATGCACCTTCAGACGAGACCATGCAAGACCCTAAAGGATTTTCAGGTGTACATGGATTATTAAATAATTTGCACTCAGTCGGCTTCTTTTGGCCACGTAATACAGCAGGGCATTCGCAGGCTTTATTGTCTATGCCTTTAGATTCGCTAAGTTTAAATTGAGCTTCGGCATCATAATTTTTGAATTCAGGCCGAATCTTTATCGCTGAGTCAGGCATTTCTCCCAGACCACGCCATTCAAATGAGTCTCGCAGCTCAAAGTACTTATCAATTAAGCGTTGTGCTTTCAGGTTACCCTCTGCATTAACTGCGCGAGTATATTGATTTTCTACACAATACAGGGATTTGTTTATTTGTTTAACTAACATCAGAATGGAATGGAGAATATCCAAGGGTTCAAAACCTGAAATGACAATGGGTACTTGATAGCGTTCAGCCAATACTTCATAGGCCTTATAACCCGTGACGACACTCACATGCCCAGGGCCAATTAAACCATCCAGAATCGACTCATTTACAAGCTTGGCGGGCTCCATAATACCTTGAATGGCCGGTGGAGTAAGAACGTGATTACAGAATATAAACAGATTTTTCAACTTTAATTGAATGGCTTGTTCAAGAATAACCGCGCTTGGCGGTGTCGTTGTTTCGAAACCTACCGCGAAGAAAATAACATTTTTCTCAGGTTCTTGTCGGGCAATGTTTACCACCTCTGCTGGTGAGTAAATCATTCGCACATCTGCGCCTTGGCTTTTGGCTTTTAATAAACTCATTTTGGCATCACCCGGCACACGAAGCATATCGCCATAGCTACATAAAATAGTGTCTTTTTGTTGAGCTAATTCAATGGCTGCATTAATGCGTTTCATGGGCAAAACACACACTGGGCAACCGGGTCCATGTAGAAGTTGGATATTCTTGGGCAGCATGTCAGGAATACCATAACGAAAAATGGTATGGGTATGGCCGCCGCAAAATTCCATAAGTCGATATGTTTTATCAGCGTGTATTTCCTGGTTAATTTGTTTAATCAGGTTCTTAGCCAGCTCGCCATCGCGAAATTCATTTAAATATTTCATTGATCCATCCCCGAGGCAAATAAGGCTAAAGTGGCTTCGGCTTCTTCTTGGTCGAGTTTATTCAGGGCATAGCCAACATGAAGAATGACATAATCACCGGGGTTTACATCATCAATTAAGGCGATGGAAATCTGGGTTTTGACACCGCCTAAATTGACCAAGGCGAGGTCATTGTCTAAGACGCTTTCAATTTGAACGGGAATGGCTAAGCACATAAGTCAGCTCTTGTTTATTATTTTATGAATCGTTTTAGTTTAAGGATGCAATAAGCGCTTGCCCTAAACTGATCCCCGCATCATTAACGGGTACTTGTTTTGGGTAATGCAAGATTAAACCTTTTTCTGTCGCGCCTTCTAATAAAGCATTTCTTATTATTCTATTTTGAAAGCAACCACCAGAACATACAACATGCTGGGTAGCATATGTTTGGTTAGCGTTAATTAACCACCGTAACAGTCCGTCAATAATTTCTGAATGGAACATTGCGGCACCTTCCTGGCTTGACTTAGCCGTCAAAATAATTGGCAGCACAGGGTACAAATCCAGATTTCCATGTTTATCAATTATTGCCAGTTGTTTGCTTTGAGGCAAATCGCCATAGGTCTTGGCGAGTGCTTCTAATTCCATGGCTGCCTGGCCTTCGTAACTCACGCTTTGTCGTATGCCGAGTAAAGAACTAATTGCATCGAACCACCTGCCTAAAGAGCTTGTTGTCGGGAAACTGGCTGGGTTTGTCTGGATAAATTGTTTAAGGTCTGATGATAATGAAAAATCCTTTTCGAAATTTGAGTGGCTGCTATTCTTTAATGAATCGAAAAGAGCGAAACCAATTCGACTAATGTGTTTCGTTGCTTTATCGCCTCCCGGTAAACTTAGCTTTGAAATTTGCGCACGATGCTCTAACTTAAGTTCAGTTTTCATATCTGCATGAGTGCTTAACTTTCCTAAAAAAAGCTCGCCCCCCCAAAGCGGATTATCTGTTTTAGCATCACTTTCACCTAAACCAATACCATCCAGTGCTAAGCCAATAAAAGCTGTATTTTCAGGCAAATGTATTTCCGCTAGCACGGCGGCAAGATGCGCTTGATGATGAGGCACTTGAATTAATGGCAGTTTATTTTTTTCAGCGTATTTTTTAGCATATTGTGAGCTAAAAAAATCGGGGTGCATGTCACACGCAATTACCTCGGGTTTAATTGCAAACTGCTTAAGATAAATCTCCAAGAAATCTTCAAAATGCTGATAACTGGCTATGCTTTCTGGCTCGCCTAAATGGGGCGATAAAAATGCTTGCTGCCCATCACTTAAGCAAAAGGTATGTTTTAAGTGAGCACCAAACGCGAGCACGGCTTTGCCTGGGAAAGGTCGTTGAATCGGTTCTGGTGCAACACCACGTGCCCGGCGAATCATCATGCTAGGTATTATTTCAGCGCTGCCGCTTTGGATCACAGAATCATCACAGGGTAAAAAAATATCGCGGTTATGGCACAAGATATATTCGGCAATGTCAGCCATTTTTTCGATGCATTCATGATTATTAGTGATTAAAGGTTCACCTTGGAGATTAGCGCTAGTGATAGCTAATAAAGTTTTATGGGCTTCTGTTAGCCAGTCATAGCCTTTCGGCTTGCCCAGTAAGGCATGAAACAGTAAGTAATGAATACCCGTATAAGGGAGCATACAGCCTAAGTCGCTTACCTTGGGTGCAAGCTTTTCAGATACCAAATTGGCGGATGTTTTTTTAGGGATGAGTATAATTGGTGCCACATCGCTTTCTAATTCTGCACATGTATAGTGATCAATATGCACAAAGTCGCTGAGCGAAGCAGTATTAAGCGCCATCACCGCAAAGGGTTTTTCGGGGCGATGTTTGAATGCTCTTAATTTACTAATAGCGGCAGAATTTCTGGCATCGCATATTAAATGAAATCCGCCTAGCCCTTTAATGGCGATAATCTTGCCAGCATTGATGGCGTCGGCAAGTTTGCTGAAATAGTCACTATATTTTTCTCTTTGATTTTCGAGAACTGGAAAGATTTCTTGGCCTTTATGGAATAGGCTTAACGACGGCCCACATTGCCAGCAAGCATTTGTCTGTGAATGAAAACGATGCGCATGGCCTTGAACAAGCTTGGTTGATTCATTTTGGCAGCTAAGACATTCATTGAAATGCTGGTAGCTGGTATTCACTCGATCATAAGGCGTTCGATGGGTGATGCTGGCTCTGGGCCCGCATTCAACACAGCTGATAAAAGGCTGTAAGTGACGACGATTTTTTGGGTCAAAGAGCTCAGACAAGCATGTTTTGCATAGCGCCCTATCTGCCGGAATAAGGGCTGTGGTTTTTGATGTTGCTGTCTTGGAACTTACTTGCTGATGTTTAACTTCAAAGGTGTGATAAGCCGGTTTAGGCTCAGATAAAAGTGTCTTCGTTCGTGTCGATATACAAGCATGCTTGGGTGCATTGTTAATTAGTTTATTTTCGAATGTTTCAATATTTTCTTTTTCGCCATAAAGATAAATATCTAAGCTGGAAATAAGGTTGATGGCATAGCCGGATAAGTTAAGCTGATTGGCTAGCGTGTATATGAAAGGCCGAAAGCCGACGCCTTGAACTTTGCCGCTAAGTCGAATTCTGACATGCGTTTGCATGGTCTTAAATTCGCTGACTAGAAAGCCAGTTCAGCCATTCATCTAAACCTTCGCCTGTTTTTGCCGAAAGACAAATGACTTCGATATTCGGCTTGATCCTTCGCGCATACTCAATACATTGATCCAAGTTGAAGTCGACATAAGGCAGTAAATCCATTTTATTAATCAGCATCAACGAAGAAGCATGAAACATGTCGGGGTATTTGAGGGGTTTATCTTCACCTTCAGTGACAGATAATACAACGACCTTGGCCTTCTCTCCTAAATCGAAAGCGGCAGGGCAAACTAAGTTACCGACATTCTCTATCATTACGAAATCGCTTTGCTTTAAGTCGATTTCTTCAAGCGCATGGCCAACGGCATGCGCATCTAAATGACAGCCTTTTCCGGTATTAATCTGAACCGCTTTGGCACCTGTTTCACGAATGCGTTTAGCATCTTGATCTGTTTGTTGGTCACCCTCTATTACAGCCACACTAAAACGAGACTTTAGTTCGTTAATTGTTGTGGTGAGAATACTTGTTTTACCGGATCCAGGGCTGGAAACCAGATTAAAGGCAATAGTTTTCGTGGAAGACAAACGCTGCCGATTTAGCTCAGCATAATGATTGTTTTTACTTAAGAGGTTTTGTTCGACTTCAAGCAAGCGGCTATTATGTTCATGTTCATGATGGTGATATGTTTTTTCAGTATTTGGAGTTGCAGATATTGTTTGACCTCCCGAGCAGCCGCATGTCGTACACATATTCATCACCTTATAAATTTCTAAAATTGAATAAATTCCAAGAGCTAGAATAAAGGGCAAAAGCGTTCATTATTACCTATCGATACCAGTTTATTAAATACTACCAAGATACCTATAAAAGTAAAATAAGATGCAAACAGACCGTTAGCGATACAACTAATGGCAGACACATTCTAGGCGTATTTTTGATTTGTTTACTGCACCTCTAAATGTCTTATCCGCAATTGATTGCCCTCTATCAGCTCTAAGCCAAACTCACCACAATATTCACAAGGGTCATACAGGGTTTTCATCGAGCTATTTTTTTTACAATTTAAACATTTACCTTTTGCTGGAATGCGTTCAATTTCTAGCCTGGAACCTTCAGCCAGTGTCTCCGCGACAACTGCATCGAAACAAAAGCGCATGGCATCGGCTTCAACATGCGAGAGTGTGCCAATTTCTAAAACTACGTTGGTGACTTTACTAAAATTTTCTTGTTTAGCTTGGTCTTTTATAATGTCCAACATCGCTTCTGCGAGTGATAGTTCATGCATTGAATTGGCTCATTAAATAGTGGATGGCCAAGTTTAGATTTTCATTCGCGGTGTCTGAAATTTTTTCTTCAAATTGGTCAAATTCATAGCCACGAATGGCCAATATATAAGACTTTGGAAAATGTTGATAAAGCGTATTACTCAGTTGAATAAGTGCCTGTGGTGTCAGGCTATGGCTACCAAAACCGGTGTCGTTAGTTTCGCTTATTTCTTCTAATAGAAACGGGGCTTGGCAATCGATGCTGGCATCCACAAAAATGACTTGTTCGTAGTTACCGATTTCTAAGGCATCCTCAACAGTGAGTTGATAATTGGATTGAAGCTTTATTGTGTGATTGGTTTTACTTTGAAAGCTGTCAATGAAGGCGGGCCCTAAACCATCATCTTGCCTGCCAGGATTGCCGTAGCCAATAATGATACTTGAAAGGGAAGGGTCGATAGCGTTCATTAAGGATGCTTTGATACAAACTGGCTGGCAGAATCGATCAATTTTTCATCTGCATCATAAATTTCAACCTTCAGCGGCATTTGCCCAAGCGCGTGGGTCGCGCAAGATAAACAAGGGTCGTAGGCACGAATCGCAATTTCGATATGATTTAGCATCGCTTCGGTAATTTTCTTTTGACCAGAAAGATAGGTTTTCGCCACGTCGGTGACGGCCATGTTCATCGCGGTATTATTATGCGTGGTTGATACGATTAAATTGCAGTAGGTGACCTGATCGTTTTCGTTGACTTTATAATGATGAAATAAGGAGCCTCTGGGGGCTTCAATCACCGAAATACCTTCTTCTCGACGTTCGCCTTTTAATAAGAGGTCTGTTCCTTGTAAGTCGGTATCCAAGAGCAATACTTTGATCATTTCTGCACAGTGAAGTACTTCGATCATTCTTGCCCAGTGATAAGCCAGGGTCATTTGCGCGGGCTTGTTACCGAAAAAAGCTTTAAATAGTTGATGGTGTTTATTGGCGAGGGGAGTATCGATAAAATCTACGGTGTTCATCCGTGCAAGTGGGCCGACACGATACCAGCCATCCTCTTTGCCTTGGCTGCGAATAAAGGGAAATTTCATGTAAGACCAAGGTTTCACTTCTTCCATAATATAATTATCGAATTGCCGGTAATCCATATGATCAAAAATAGGCAGGCCTTGCGCATTGATTGCTCTTAGTTTTCCATCATATAAATCCATGGCACCATCTGCTCGCACCAGAGACATATGGCTAGAGTCGAAGTTGGCAAAGCCTTTTACAACACCAAGGTTTTCTTGTGTGTAGTTTTGAGTCAGATTCACGGCATCTTCAGACCATTGAATGATTTGGTCGATATCTTTTAATAAGGCATCTCGTTCTTCAATGGATAAGTTTTTATTAATGCCTCCAGGCACAGCGGTGTTGCCGTGAATCTTTTTTCCTGCAGTTGCCTGAATGACTTCCTGGCCATATTTGCGCATTAGAATGCCTTGCTTGGCTAAGTCTGGAAAGGCTTTGATGACTTCAAAAATATTGCGTTTTTCAGCGGGAGCAGAAAAGCCAAAGAGTAAGTCGGGTGAACTTAGGTGGAAAAAATGCAGCACATTACTTTGCAGAATTTGCCCGTAATGCATGAGTCTACGCATTTTTTCGGCGGTAGGTGTCAGTTGATCGACTCCTACTATCATATCCATTGCCTTAGCAGCAGCCAAGTGATGACTGACAGGACAAATTCCGCATAAGCGTTGGACAATGACGGGCACTTCCCATAAAAGCCGACCTTGAATAAAACGTTCAAAACCCCGGAACTCTACGATATGTAAACGTGCTTCACTGACCTGATTATGTTCGTCCAAATGCACTGTGACTTTACCGTGGCCTTCGACACGGGTGATGGGTGAGATTTCAAGAACGCGGGCTTTGGATGTGGTCATAACTTGTCTCTGGTACTAATGGCACTTATTTTAAGCATCAATTACCGCTTCCTGAGCTTGTCGAAGGGTCTTGCAAATTAAACACTGCGTTTCACCGTAGACATTTCGACAGGCTCAATGAGCGTAGTATTATGTCTAATCAAACTTTATTAAAGCATAGTCCAAGCTAGGTTTTTCTCCGTGAATGAGCGCATTCAATGCACTCCACAAAGTATCACCCGAGGGTGGGCAACCCGGTATCTGATAATCAATTTTTACGACTTCTGCACAGGTATACACCTTATCTAATAACAAAGGCAGAGCAGGGTCATTGGGTATTTGATTCTCGATGTTAATTAGCTTGGGGCCGCTATAGGCTTCTTCTAAACATTCCCTTAGCGGGTCTTCTGCATGCATAATAGCATTTCGCATCACCGGTAATCCGCCCATAATGGCGCATTGACCTACCGCTACTAAAATATCGCAATTCTCGCGAAATTCTCTGAGCACATGGACATTTTCTTCGTTGCAACAGCCCCCCTCAACTAGGCCAATGTCACAGCGTTGGTCGAACTTTTTTTTGTCGTTCAAGGGTGAGCGATCGAAGTCTGCCAGTGTCATTAATTCGATAATACGCTCATCGATATCCAGTAATGACATATGACAGCCAAAGCAGCCTGCTAAAGAGGTTGTCGCGATGTGTTTCTTCTTCATGAGTTTGGCTCCTTAGTCTGCTTTTTCATCGCGATGGGATCAATAAGCTGAACAGGAATTCGCTGAGAGTTCTTTGAGTGTAATTCGATCTCTGTGCCTATTTTCTCATTGTCATACTCCCGCGTACCAACGGGTGCATAGAAACCTTCACCTTTTCGAATAATGCAACCGACAGGACATATTCCACGAGAGATGGCAGCATCGTCAATGGAGACTGATGTCTCTGCTAAACAATCCCCATCGACGGCAATGCGTTTATGAATGCCACGACCGATATATTCAAAAATATTCTTCTGATCCATATCACGCGAAGCACGAATACAGCGTCCACATAATATGCAGCGATTATTATCGAGGGCGATATCAGGGTGACTAGCATCAACAGGTCTAACAGGCTGAAGGTAAGGATAGTTTCTGTCTTCAGCCATACCGAAGCGATAGGCCATGGCTTGCAGTTCGCAATGTCCACTATCTTCACAAATGGGGCAAAGATGATTACCTTCATGAAATAACATGCTGACTAAATCTTTCCGGTAGCCTTCAATTTCTTCAGACAGGTGTTCAATAACGGCTTTGTCTTCAAGTGGCTGGGTACACGCTGCAACCACGCGCCCATTGACTTTGACGGAACAAACACGGCAGCTACCTTGCACGATAAGCCCTTCAACATCACATAGGCGCGGAATATAAATGCCTAAGCCATCGCAGGCTTGCATGATGGATTGCCCCGATTCTGTTTTATAGTCTTTACCATCCAGGGTAAAACTAATGGGCGTGTTTTTGTCTGAAACGATATTTTTTTTGAGACTCATACCGGCCTCTCTTTTTCTTCAGTGGCTTCTTGCTCAGGGTCATAAAGCATCGATCGGCGTTTCGCGATGATTCTGGATTCTTTTAAAGCGTCATCAATATGAAACCCTGCCTGGAGGCCATCATTGTGTTCTTTCAGTAAAGCAGAATAGACCAGAGGGAAATTCTTCATGGAAGACAGTATAGGGTTTGGAGAAGTATGTCCAAAGCCACAGCGGCTGGTCTGAATAATAGTTTTACTCAATTGTTTTAGATAATCGAGATCAGACTTTTCGCCTAAACCCTGGCGTATTTTTTGAAGTGTTTGTTGAAGAAAAACATTTCCCACCCGACAGGGTGTGCAATAACCACAGCTTTCATCAATAAAGAATTGCATGAAGTATTCAACGATGCCCAGGATATTACGTTCCTGGTTAAAAATCATGATGGCACCGGCAGTGGGTAAATCTTCAAAACACAATTTTCTGTCGAAGTCTGCTTTAGCAATTAATTCACCACTTGCACCACCGACTTGAACCGCAGCAGCATCGCTGGCACCAGCGGCTTTTAATGCTTCACGAACAGTGATGCCAAACGGAAATTCATAGACGCCAGGTTTGCTGCAATCACCACAAATACTTAATAGTTTTGTACCTTTGCTTTCTTCGGTACCCATTGAATTAAACCATTCTTGGCCTTTTTCAAAAATAAGCGGCACATTGCAAAATGTTTCGACGTTGTTAACGACGGTAGGGCAGCCCAAGTAACCAACTTCAGCAGGGAAAGGGGGTTTATTTTTAGGCTCGCCACGCTTCCCTTCGCACGAGCTAATCAAGGAACTTTCTTCACCGCAAATATACGCACCTGCGCCTAGCTGTATACGAATGTCAAAATGGAAAATAGCTTTGTTTTCAGGATTAAATGAAATCGCTTGTCCGAGTAAACCTTTATGTCTGCGCTGTTCAAGAATGTGTTCCAAATGGGGCAGGAGATAACGATATTCTGCACGTAAATATAAAATACCTTGCGAGCTACCAATGGTATAGGCCGCAATGGTCATGCCTTCAAAGACTAAATTGGCGCGCTCTGTTAAGAGAACCCTGTCCTTGAATGTTCCTGGTTCACCTTCATCGGCATTACAAATTACATAACTTTCGGGGGCCTCTGTGTTTTTAGCTGTTTGCCACTTGGTCGCGAGACTAAAACCCGCGCCACCGCGCCCTTTCAATTTAGATGCTTGGAGTGTATCTATAATCTCATTGGGGTAAAGGCTAAGGGCTTTTTCTAAGCCGGATTCAGACATGTGTTTGTCTAATAAAAGAGCGCCCGCTTTACGGATATTACTTTTCACCATGCGATGAACGAGGTCTAGATAAGATGGGTTGGTGCCTTTAAACAAACTATCGACACAGCCATGTTTTTTAAGTGTCTGCAGGGTTTTTTTTATTTTAGTCGGGCTGAGTTTGCTGACGACAATATGATTAATTAAGGCGGCAGGGGCTTGGTCAGACATACCAATACAAGGTGTATGATGAAACGAAAATAAACCGTCATCTGTTGTTTGCCCAGGCTCTATGTTGAGTGTTTCTTTAATGGTTTGTTCAATGTCGGACATGCCAGCATGGCGATCAATAATATCGTCACACAAATAAATAATAAATTTGCCCTGAGGTTTCTGGTGAAAAAAAGAATAAAAGCTCACCACACCTTCCACTTCAACCCGATAGGTATTTGTATGTTTGGCAATGAGTACCATTGTCTCAGGGCTAATCCAGCCTAGTTGATCCTGTACAGACCACAGAATATCGATCATCCGCTTCGGATCATTCGCAAAGCAAGCGCAACTTTTTTGTATGATTTGTTCGAGGTTCATAGGCTGCTTGTATTGTTAGTTTTATTGATGTGCCATCTGAAAGTCATTTATACCCCATAAATATGAAGGAAGTGTTGATGGATATCAATAAATTGAAGTAGCACGTTTGAGCTTTATCATGGTTTAAGTGAAAAGGGTGACAAAATGCGAAGTTATGTTGTCTCGCATTTGAAAGAAATTCATAAAATGGTTGAAGATGCTGAACAAGAAATACCTGCAAAATACTGGATAAAAACAGATGAAAAAGCGCAAGCTGAATGTGGAACACCAGAGTAGCGAGCTCAAGTTAGATTCGGCCATTAAAGGCTAATCAAAGTGTCTTCTTAGATGTTTTTTAACAACAGTAATTATCTAACAACAGTAATGCTTTGATTATTCTTATCTATACTCGAATAATAAGTATTAAATTAAGGCATTTAAAATGATGGGCTTAAAACAGTGTTTGTTCGTTGCTTTGTTATCTGTGGTGGCAAGTTTTAGCTCAATGTCATACGCAAAAAGTGAGATTAACTTTGCCTTGCTGGTTGTAAATGGCGAGCAACGAAATGCTTACGTTGAATTGGTTCGTAAATTTGAGCGTCATTATCCTTCTATCAAAGTCAATATTCAGGGCTTAGAGCAAGAAAGTTATAAAAAGCACGTTGAATTCTGGTTAAAGGCCGATTCTCGAAGTGATGTAATATTTTGGTTTGGTGGGCGACGTTTAAATGAATTTGTTCGCCAAGGCTTGATAGAGCCTATCGATGATTTATGGGAACACTATCAATGGGATAAAAATATTACGGTGAGTGCGCGATCTGCTGCTGCGATTGACGGTAAAACTTATGGCCTGCCTATTCATTATTACAACTGGGGTATCTACTTCAATAAAGCGCTTTTTACCAAATATAATCTGTCTGAACCTCAGACTTGGGAAGAATTCTTATTCATCTGTGAAAGGTTAAAAGCCGAAGGCATTACACCTATTACATTGGGTTCAAAAGATGACTGGCCGGTGGCCGGCTGGTTTGACTATTTGAACCTAAGACTCAATGGTTTAGGTTTTCATCAAGCACTCACAAGAGGTGAGGTGTCTTATTTAGATGGTCGGATTAGAAATGTTTTCAACTATTTAGGCCGGTTGGTTGAGAAAGGTTATTTTCTTGAATCTCATGCTGATAAATCATGGAAGGCTGCATTGCCATATTTATATAGAGACATGGCAGGCATGCTTTTGATGGGGAATTTTTGGACATCGCAGATTCCCGATACACTAAGCGAAAAATTCTCTTTATTTCGATTTCCTCAGTTAGTGGAGGGGATGCCTTACTTCGAAGAAGCACCGACTGACTTGTTAGTTATTCCAAGTAATTCGAAAAATAAAGCAGATGTAGCTGTGTTCTTAAATTTTATGTCTAATGAATCTATCCAGTTTGAACTTAACGAATCTCTGGGGATGTTAGCGCCTCAAAAAAATAAACAGTATCAGGAAAATAAGTATTTAGGCATAGGTGCAGATATTCTAAGAGCGGCTAAAGGCTTATCTCAATATTATGATCGAGATAACCCTCAACCTATTGCAACACAAGGCATGAAGCAAATTAAACGTTTTATCCAGAACCCTTCTTTATTAGACGAAGTGCTTTCAGAATTAGAAAGGCTAAGAGTGGTGTCATTTAATTAGCTTATTTACCTTTAGTTGTTTTTTTAAGCTACGCTATTAATGCAACTAAAAGAAACTTGGGATAAAAACACCATGAGCGAAGAGATAGACTTAGTTAAACAGCTTTACACAGCCTTTCAGCATAAGGATGCCCAGACGATGGCATCTTTTTATCACCCGGACGCCTCTTTTCAAGATGAGGTCTTTACCTTAAAGGGTGAAGATATTGGTCATATGTGGGCCATGCTTTGTTATCGTGGCAAAGATATGACCATGACCTTTCAGGATGTAAGGTCCCGCTCGCCCGGCCATGTAACGTGTCATTGGGAGCCTATTTACACCTTTTCAGGAACAGGTAGAAAAGTGCATAACCGAATTGATACGCTTATTGAAATGAAAGATGGCAAAATCTGGAAACAAAAGGATAGCTTCAGTTTTTGGAGCTGGGCATCGCAAGCACTTGGTTTACCCGGTATGTTGTTAGGTTGGGCGCCGTTCTTAAAATCAAAAGTTCGTGCTACTGCAAATCAATCATTAGAAGATTTTAAAACGAAGCAAAAAGCTTAGGAAACTGAATAGGTTTTAATACCTTTTGACGCGTACCAAAAGGTATTTCCCGAAATCCTGATCATGGGTATTAATTCTTACCATTATATCCCTATCTTCTCCATAGCGGCTATGCATGCTGGCCGACTATAGAGTCTATTTTTGTAATCAAGAAAGCCTGGTAAAACGTCAAAATTAAAACTTTCTGCCCAGTTAAGCGTATGCGCAATCAAAATATCTGCCATCGTAAAGTGCTTGCCTAATGCAAACTCGACAGGGTGTTCACCGATCAGCCTGGCTAATGCTTTTTGAGACTTTTCGAACTCCCAATGCGTAGTCGGAAGAATATCAGCAATGCGGTATTGTTTTGGAATGGCAAAGCGGTGTTTTCCGTTCGTCCATAAGGCTTGTTCGAGATCTGACAGCACAAAAAAAGCAAGTTGGTCATAATGTGCGCGCGCAGGAGTGTCGTCAGCAGGAATCAGGTTTTTTTCTGGTTTTAGCTTTGCCAAATAATTAACGATAGCCCCACTCTCGGTTAAGGTGACGCCGTGATTGCAAAAGGTGGGTACTTTTCCTTGGAAATTGAGCTTCTTGTAATGGTCTGTTTGGCTGCCATTAGATTCAGTACTACCGAGTGCGACTTCAATATATTCATAATCAATTCCAGCTTCTTCAGCGGCCCAAACACAGCGAAAAGATCGTGATTTTTTAGTGCCATATAGTTTCATATTATATTGTCCGTTTCGTTAAACTCGTTTTAAACCCTATACTAGCCAGATTTTTAATTTTTCTTTGATAATTTGAGCTGAAATAGGTTTGCTTATATAGTCGTTCATACCTGCATTTAAACATATTTCTTCATCACCTTTCATCGCATTTGCTGTCATGGCAATGATGGGGATTGATCGATAATATTCCCCGGCTTTTCCTTCACGGATCACTTTGGTGGCTGTATAACCATCCATTTCGGGCATTTGGCAATCCATGAAAATGACATCGTAGTTATTCGACCTTAGCATCATATCGATAGCGACCAAGCCATTGTTTGCAACGTCGCACTGAATGTCGAAGGCAGATAAAATACCGCTTACTACAAGTTGATTGATGGGGGTATCTTCAACTAATAAGACGCGTTTATTGCTTGGCAGGTCAATGTCATCTATAGGTGAAGGTGTATTTTTTGTCGTGTCGGCCTCTAAATTTTTAATGGCTCGTATGGCCTCGAATAATTTTATTTTGGTCACGGGTCTATAAAAGAAGCCTGACATACCTGGCTCATTAAATTGATTATTAGTTTGATTGAAAGATAAAGGTGACATCAGCACACATTTTAAATGCTCATTCGTTGTCTCACGTTTTACCTTTTTGATGAAATCTAAGCCTGATTGCTCAGGTAGTTCTAAATTCACAAAAACAATAAGATGTTTAGAGTTTTGTTGCGCTTTTAAATGTCGTATAGCCTCTTCAGGGGAGGAAATCGTTTTAGTTTGAGCGCCCCACTTTGAAAGTTGCTTGGCCATATTTTCGGTATTAGCTTGGTTTGCGTCAAGGATAATACAGTCTGTTTGATCCAGATTTAGCGCATACGATATGTCGTCTTGTTGTTCACTCTGGCCTAATGATGCGGTAAATGTAAATTTACTGCCTTGGTTTGGCGAGCTGGAGGCATGAATGTCACCTTCCATAAGTTGGCAGAGTTTTCTCGCAATGGCTAAGCCTAAACCTGTGCC
>CAXBDA010000062.1:0-18061 GCA_963974595.1 uncultured Oleiphilus sp.
GTGCCAAAACTTGCCGTTGAAGGTGCAATTTAGTTTTGGCCTAATCGTCATGAATTAGGGTGCTGGAAAATTAAGGCTTTGCTTCTAAAGCGGCCTTTTTTTAAGTTGGTATTTAGCATCCGAAAATGCTTAAAAAAGAGCAAAATCGTACTTTTTTAAGATGAAAATATTACACGCGAGTAAAGATACTATCATTTTGTAAGATAAGGTATTAAATAGTAGGAAAGGATATTGAATAAATATTCTGAACAAAATGAAGCAGATTATCTGCCAACCATTCGGGTTCATCTAAGGCAATATCATGACCAGCCTCAGGATGAAGGTAATATTCAATTCCCCAATATTTAGCGAGATTTTGGGTGCAATGATGACTCGCAATTAGATCTCTTTTAGAGGCAATGAGACAAACCTGCGCTAAAGGTTTTTTTATGGGCGCAAGATACTGAGAAGCAGCCACAATTTGGTTTAGCGCGGCCTTCCGACTTGGCGGATAATTTTCCCTAAGATAAAGCCAATAATCTAGCAGCCTTGCATCTTGGGCATATTTCTCAGTGGAAATCTTAAGTATTTGGCGTTCGCTCTCACGCATAGAGGGATGAATAAAAGCCTTTAAGAAAGCTGGGTATGCTCTTGATTGAAGACGCTGATAGAATCGAGAAACCGGCTTCACACTACTATTGATCATCACTAGACTTTCACAAAATTCGGGACAGCGTCTAGCTAATTCAAGCGCCACCATACCCCCCATCGAGATTCCCAATAAATGTATTTTCTGACCTGTTTCATTGTTTAGCTTTGCTAAAGTTGGTACCAATAACTCTGCAATTTTTTCAATAGATGATGGGCTATTTTGCTGATATCGAGTTCCAAAACCAGGCAAGTCTTCAAATGCCAAGTTCACTGTTATTTTTTGTTCTTTAAAAGCTTGTCTCAAAATAGCTGGAAACTCACCCCAATGCCCTTGTTGACGAGACAATCCTCTAATTAACAGTATAGTAATCATCATGAAGACCCTTACCTATACCAAAATTGTTCTGCCGCTTGAAACATTTGCCGTTTCTGCTTTTTCTTCGGTATCCACTTGTTATGCGCAATGGCTGCCGAACACAGAAAATCAAAGAGCATCAAATGGCGACGCAGCACCCGCCTCTGCCGATGAGGCACGATGGGATTGAAAAGGCCGGTAAAACTCATTAATTGTATCGGATGTTTTTTTACCCAATTCCATGAGCCCATTTCTAAGGTAAGCGGAAGCAATACAGATTCATTGGCATTTTTGTGCCGTTTATAGATGTAATCCCACAAATCGCCATGAGTGATATAGCTTAGAGATTGAGGCTCAAATACATAATCGTGATGAGGGTAAGTTCGATCAAATAAAAGTTTTAGAGAATAAAGCTTTTCTAATACTGCGATTGGTCGTTTTCTATAAGCATATGGGAACCAAAGATGATCTCGCAGCCCAAATCCAGAATGACAATCCAAGGTGATCGTAAAGGGCGATTGCTGAGCATAGCGTTCCACCACATTCATTAATACTTGGTTTTCTACTTCCAAGCCCATGTCAGTCTCACCACAATACCAGGGCAATCTAGATGAAAGTCTCTGGCCACCACCAAACAAAGGTGGTTTTATTTCAGCTTCGATGGGCGCATTGCGCATCAAATCCACACCTTTAGGGTTCGCTCTGGTATTCAAATACATTCCACCCGGATTCACGATAGGCATGAAGACAATATTCATATGATCTAACTGGTGCTGAATGACACTATCCCACGGGTTTCTTGACGCTAACATATCCATATAGGCCAATAAAACTTGCGAACCTATGCGTTCAATACCATGGACTCCAGCGGTAAAAATCACAGTTGGCAAGCCTTTCTGAAATGGCCTCGCTTCTAGACTGTAGATTGGTAGAGAATTATTTTGAACAGAGATACATGCCTCTTGATTGACCTGAAATTTTGATCGGTCAATTAAGTCTTCTAGTTGAAATAGTTCGGGTAGTTTTTTTCTAATTCTTCTATGGGTCATGATGCTCTCAAGGTCTAATATGATCTGATGGCTAGGCTATAGTCACTAAACACCAGCATGAGAAATACTACGAAAATAACTGGCAAAACCTTGAACAATGCGCGCCATATCCGGCAACTGTGATAAACGAATTTGAGTATCGCCATGACTCAGAAAAGGCGTAATCACTAGCTCGGCGCTTTTATTTAAAGCTTTAAGTTCTTGGTAAAGTCGTTCAGATTGTTGACAAGGAATCACACTATCCGCAAAGCCATGTAACAAAAATACTTTGGCTGACAAATCGTCTATACGGTGGACAATATCCAAGGCTTTTAATTCTTCGCTTAATACCAGCTTACTCGATGCAAACAACTCTTCACGATAAAGCACATCATAAAATAAACGCCGGATTTTTTGTCTGTTAGATTCCGTTAATGAACTTAAATAAAGGTTATAGGCATTGGTTAATTCATCAAAATCAATTTCGTTTAAGTTATCCTGAATCGCTGCATCTAAAGCACCTTGAAACAAGCCACTTTCTGAGCAAACAAGGGGGACAATTTTCTTCAAAACAATAAAACGCCCATAAGGGTCAGCGGCCCCATTCCTCAGTAAATATGCCATAACCGATTCTACTTCGGTAAACGCACCGATGGCGCAGACCGCTGTTACACGGTCTTTAATTGAGGGTAAAGACGCGGCCGCTAAACACATCGCACCTGAAAAAGAAGGCGCGAGCACACCAATTTTGCCAGAAGGTGTGAGCTTTTCATCAGTGGCAATTTTATAAAGAAAATCTGCAATCGTATCGATCTGCGACGGACAAATAATCAGCTGTTTAATGCTCTCGATATCCGGAGCCATGACTCGATAGCCGACCTTACTTAAGGCGAAACATAGCTCACTGACACGATGATCCTGCTTGCCTTTAGGCGACATGCCATGAATAACCACCACAGTACCTGCATATTGCGTACTAGGATCATAGTGATCGACCTGGATTGGCAGCCCCTGAACATCAATATCATAAGAGCGACAATACTTATTTTTTGTGATTTCCTTACAACTTGAACTCTCTTGAGTGTGTAATGACCACAGAATTTGACTGGCTTGCCAAACTGAATGCAGCATGATAATCATCCTTCCATAGAAACTAATATATTAGTTTGGCTGTCATTTTTGGTTTTGATTTTTTTAGATAATTCAGACTGAATAATCGGGGTATCTGCAGTTATTTCCGGGATATATCTGGCGCGTTTTTTAGCTTTAATTTTCGTAATATCTATAATCACCAAACCATCAATGCAGTTCCCAAAATCAGCATCAATACCAAAATCCATAAATACTAAGCCCCCAGGTTCACAAAGCTCACTATATTGTTTAAACAAAGTAGGAATGCTGCAGCCCATATTCGACAAAATGTGCTTTAAGGTTTTGAAATCATGCTTATAGTCTTCACCAGAAAAATCACCTTTTAAGCTATCAATTAACTCTGACGATAAACGGTAAGGTTGTTTTGATCGCGCTAAGGACTCTATCCCTTTCAAGGTTTTCTTTGCTTTTTTAGCGGCACAGTCTGAGCTTTTTAAAAATGCTCTCTGCTGTGCTGGCTGTCCAAAGTACATGGTAAAGAAATAAACCATCAGATCTTTTGCCGCTTTGGGCATATCATTCGATAAACTAACGGGGCCAAATAAATAACGCACATTCAGGTTCTGACGGAGGAAAAAACCAATACCATACCAAAGATAATCTAAACTTCTTTTACCCCAGTATTTTGGCTGCACAAAGCTTCTACCAAGCTCTGCCCCCTGCTCTAAAATGGGTAACAAGGCATCGTGATAATCGAATAAAGACGCGCTATATAAACCTTGCAGTCCTTTGCTTTGAATGATTTCAGCGGCATTTGCTAAACGATAGGCACCCGCAATTTCAAGATCACGTTCATCCCACAAAACCAATTGACTATAAATGCTATCGTATTGATCAATATCTCGACGCTGGCCAGTACCTTCACCAACTGCCCTGAAAGCAATTTCACGCAAGCGGCCAATCTCTCTTAATACCGCACAACTGCCAGCATTCTGGTATAAATAAATTTGTTTACCATCGTTTGTTTCGCCGAGATGTGCCTGAGAAGAAACCAGCTGTTTAAGTTCTTTTCTAGACTCAGGATGAGCCACAGCCGTTTGTGTTGGCCAAATGCCGGGTTTGCCTCTGCCGATTTTATAGACATGTTTCTTAAACAGTTTTATTTGTGTTTTAAAAGGTAAACCGCTTTGTTTAAAGGTCTCATGTGCGATCAAGTCACCGACTCGTATCGATACAGACTTTCGCGTTTGCTTATACATTTCTGGGACAAGCAATAATGAAGATAAAGGCTTATAAATAGCAGATATCCCATAAAATAATGCTGAATTTGTGGCATCGATAAACATGGGTAAAATAGGTGCCTGAGCCGCCAAAGCTAAACCTAAAAAGTTACCTCGCCATTTTGGATCACTGACACCCGTCGGCCGAATACGCGAGACATCCTGACAGGGGAAAAATATCAAGGCACCTTCAGATGCAAGGAAATCAAATGCTGCTTTATTTGTGCTGCAACTCGATTCTGGCAAGAGATCTGAATCCATATCATATGGCAAAACAATGCTAGCAAGCGGCGAGGAAGCAAAATCTTTCGGTAAACTTTTATCATTTTCGACAATCACTTTGACATCGGAACGGACATCACTTACCAGCTTATAAAGTGCTGCGGCATCCAGGGTGCCTAAAGGGTGATTAGAGACAATAACAACTCGCCCTTCTGTTGGAATACTTTCCTTTTCTTTCCACGGTGTTTGAAAGGAAAACTGAAAGTGTTCTAGAATTTGCTCAACAAACTCTACACCTTGAAGATGAGCTTGAGACTTTAGAAAGGTTTTAAAAAAAGTGTTCGAACCTGCAAAATCATACAAACCCAAATGCATAAAACTTGAGTGTTTATTCGCAAGCTTAGCTTGCTTGGTAGCATCTTGAAATTCACCGTCATTACTGGCTAACAATCGTTCAAAGCTCATACATACACCCTCTTATTTTTTTCTTACACTAGCCCTCGTGTATGAATCTTGGGTGACAATTTCATGTCAGTTTAATGTCAGGGAGCAGTGGGTCACCCATTAGAAAGTTCCGGTCACCGATTGGATTCTGTGAATTACATTCAAGTCTGATTCGACTATTTAGCTCTTTTCACAAAGATATTGATTCCTGTCATTTGATCCTGACATCTATGGCTTATATTGGTACGACTTGATTTCCTATATGAAGTTGTTTTTATTTCTCAAGATGATTGGAACAGAATATTTTTGAAATATTAAAAATTCCGGTTGGAACGTTGTCAGAGCCGACACAGGAATTAACCTGTCTTTGGGAGTGTTTTATACATGGAGAAGCTATCAGTCCAAGATTGTTAAGTCCATTGAGGCAGGAGGTTCAGGAGGCTTTGATTGGGAGCGTGCATCAGTCGGTGACCCTTACGCCGTTTGCTACTTAGTTTTTGCTTTTACAATGATTCTGGCAGGCAAGTGTCAGGATATGATTGGACCCAGAGTTACGACTTTGATGTTTTGAACAATATCATCATTGAACATATTATCCTTTGTTTTAGGTATGAGTATGATGGAATACAAAATACATAATTTAGCTATTTTTCATCAAGAGAAATTTAAAGCTAAGATGATAGGCAACATATATTTAAACCGTCACCTATCCGAAAACTAACTGTCATATTTCCCAACTACCCTTTGTGATGTTCTTAAACAAATAACTTAGGGTTACGTCATGATGAAAAAAACTTGTCTGCTTTCGGCTGCCATAGCGCTTGCTGTTACAGCGAATACTTATTCAACAGAGACCTTTGCAGGTGCTCTTCCTGATTCTCAAACAAGCAACAGCTGGTATACCGATTCACAAAGTAAACTGACCGAAAAGTTAGCGCGAACGCAAACCCAAACAGCGAAGAATGTCATTCTATTTATCGGTGACGGTATGGGTATATCGACCTTAACCGCTTCAAGAATTCTTCAAGGGCAAATGGCTGGAAACCCTGGTGAAGAAGGCTATCTTAGTTTTGAAAGATTTCCTTATTCAGCCTTAGCTAAAACCTACAACGTAGATGCTCAGACTCCAGATTCAGCAGGCACCATGACAGCGATGATTTCTGGTATTAAAACCGATGTCGGCGTTATCGGTGTTGACGAAGATATCGTGCGTGGCGACTGTTCAACAGTAGCAGGAAATGAAGTGGTGACCGCTCTTGAGCTTTCTGAGCTCAAAGGCTTATCAACTGGCATCATTAGTACGGCACGCATTACCCATGCAACACCCGCTGCAACGTATGCGAAGTCGGCTGATCGTAATTGGGAAGATATTTCAGATATGCCTAGCCAAGCTGTAACCGAAGGCTGCGAAGACATTGCCTCTCAGTTAGTTAACTTTGAAAGCAATCTGGAAGCTCGTTTTATCGGCAATGATGTCGATGGCTTAGAAGTGGTCATGGGTGGCGGTCGCCGTCATTTCCTACCTAAAGATGCAGCATTTAATAGCTCGGATGCAGTGAGTTCAACAGAAGGTGATCGTACCGACAGTCGTGACCTTACTGCAGAATGGAAAGCCAAGTATAGCGACGGTGTTTATGTTATGGATCAAACTGGTTTTGATGCCATTGACACGGAAACCACCGCTCATTTATTTGGTCTATTTAATGAATCACATATGCAGTATGAAGCTGATAGAGCTAATGACATTGCCGGTGAGCCTTCATTAACCGAGATGACAGAAACCGCAATCAATGTTTTAAATAATAATTCAAAGGGCTTTTTCCTAACCGTTGAGTCAGGTCGCATCGATCATGCTCATCATGCAGGCAATGCCAAAAATGCACTTTTGGATACTATTGAATTATCCAAAGCGGTTCAAAAAGCCGTTGATTCAACCAATCCGGAAGAAACGCTGATTCTCGTGACAGCTGATCACGGCCATGTATTTACCATTGCCGGTTACCCGAAGCGTGGCAACCCTATTTTGGGCAAAGTGGTCTCTGTCGGCGCAAACGACCCTGCGACAGCTGCAGATGGCATGCCCTATACAACGGTAGGATATACCAACGGACGCGGATTCGCAGATCTTGGTAATGAAGCCGATGCAGATGCTGGCTACGCCGAAGCAATCAATGCCGGCCGACAAGATTTGTCCTCTGTTGATACTGAAACAATCGGCTTCCATCAAGAGTCTATGATTCCTACAAGTTCAGAAACTCACTCTGGTGAAGATATCAGCCTACACGCAAAAGGCCCTGGAGCTCATCTCGCTCAAGGCGTGATTGAGCAAAATATCCTATTCCATATCATCAACAAATCACTTGGCCTTCTTTCTGAATAACTAGTTGCTGAATAAGCGGAGAAAATCATGAAAACCAAATTACTATGTGTATCAATTGCAGCTCTGTTACTGAGCGCATGCAGCAGTGACGATAATGATGAAAGTTCTAAAAATGTCGACCCAAGCCCAGCTATCGAAACAGCCAGCATTTTGAAAAATACTCAGGATAACGCCTGGTTTAAAGCTGCTGAATCCAAGCTTGATGGATCTAAAGCTTATAGTGTCACCGCGGGTTCTGCAAAAAATGTCATTTTATTTGTCGGTGATGGCATGGGCGTTTCAACGGTCACAGCAGCACGTATTCTCGAAGGACAGCTAAAAGGCATGCTAGGTGAAGAAAACGTTCTGAGTTTTGGAAAGTTTCCTTTTGCGGGTTTGGCTAAAACTTACAATGTTGATGCTCAAACTCCTGATTCTGCAGGCACCATGACGGCAATGATGTCCGGCGTTAAAACCGATGTCGGCGTAATAGGTGTCGATGAAGATATCGTTCGCAGGGATTGCTCTACCGTCACTGGCAACGAATTAGTCACAGCCCTTGAGCTAGCAGAAATTGCTGGTAAATCGACAGGTATTGTTTCAACTGCCCGCATTACGCATGCTACCCCTGCTGCGACCTATGCTAAATCAGCTGACCGAAACTGGGAAGATATCTCTGATATGCCTGCCGATGCGGTCACAGCAGGCTGTGAAGATATTGCATCACAACTTGTTAATTTTGAAGCAAACCTAGAAGCCCGTTTTGTCGGTCTAGATGTGGATGGTTTAGAAGTAGTCATGGGCGGTGGACGTAGACACTTTTTACCAAAAGACCCGGCATTTAACAGCGGTGATGCTGTCAGCGCTACCGAAGGCGACAGAACAGATAGTCGAGATTTAACAGCAGAGTGGAAAGCCACTTACCCTGATGGCTCATATGTCTTTGATCGCGCTGGTTTTAATACTGTTGATGCTTCAACCACGCCGCATCTATTCGGTTTATTTAACGAATCTCATATGCAATATGAAGCAGATCGTCACAATGATGTTGCGGGTGAGCCTTCTTTAAGAGAGATGACCTCAAAAGCGATTGATGTCTTGGATAACAATACAGAAGGTTACTTCTTAATGGTTGAAGCCGGGCGAATTGATCACGGCCACCATGCAGGTTCAGCGTATTCTGCCTTAACCGATACCATCGAACTATCTGAAGCCGTTCAAGCAGCAATGGATGCCACCAACAGTGAAGATACCTTGATCATTGTTACTGCTGATCATGGCCATGTATTTACCATCGCAGGTTACCCGAAACGTGGCAACCCCATTCTGGGTAAAGTCGTCAATGTGGGTTCTGATGCAGCAGCACTAGCATCTGATGGCATGCCTTATACAACTTTGGGCTACACAAATGGACGCGGTTTCCAGAACTTAGGCGCGGAAACAGATGCAGATAAATCTTATGATCAAGCCATTAGTACAGGCCGAGAAGATCTTCTTTTTGTCGATACTGAAAGCCCTGGTTTTCACCAGGAGGCACTGGTTCCTCTCTCTTCAGAGACCCACTCGGGTGAAGATGTGGGTATTTATGCATCAGGCCCTGGGGCACCTCTGATAAGCGGCACAAATGAACAGCAAGTGATTTTTCATATCATGAATTACGCTGCCAATTTGAGTGCAAAAGCGGACTCTAAACTTTAAAAACCCTTAACGAAACTAGCCGAAGATGTGCAAACATTTTCGGCTTTTATTATAAAAAGTACATATTGGGAAAGAAGAATATGAAACTATTTTTGATAACTAGCTTGATATTAATTAGCTCAACTATTAATGCATCTGAAGCCTGTGATGCAAATCCAGCGCTCTTAACTGCAAGCTACACTATGCAAACCGAAAGCAAAAATGAAGACCGCACTGGTAACGTTTCTGATAAAATAGAAATACGTCATATAAACATTTGGAGACGCGGTAAAGAGATTGCTTATGAATACCCTGACATCCAGATGACTGAAATATGGAATCAGGTAGGCAATACCAATATTCGACCCGTAAAGTATTTTGATGCTCACCAACGCGCTATTGAATATCAAGTGCTCAGCAGCCAAAACAAAGCCCAATGGTTAAGTAAATATCAGCTTATTTCTGAAGGACTAAAAGAACAGATGGCCTTAGTTAAAACAGAAGGCTCTGGTTGTGAGGAACTGCAATATTATTCACTTCAGAAAAAGGGCAAACACTACAAAATGACCTGGTCTGCGGCTTATCAATTACCACTTTTTTATGAAGAAGAAGCAGCTAAAAATACTTTTACACTTTCACTAATTAACAAACTTAATGACTCAAATACAATTAATGAATTCTTTAAGATAAGGGATGCATATCAAACAACGGACTATGCAGATATTGGCGATAATGAAAGTGATCCATTTTTATTAGGCATGATCAACCTTGGGTTTATTGAGCATGGCGCGTCAGGCTTTTATAACGCTAAAGGCCAACAAATGTCTGGCCAGAACGAACATGGACAGCACCAACATTGAAGAAAAAGCCACGCTTTCCTCGAGCCCAGCAAACTTAGCTAAAAGTTGCAACGCGACCTGAGCTTTTGAGCTAAAAGGGCTCGAATAGAGCAGATAATATTTATTATAAATTCAGTCGTAAATGTGCCTTAACAAATCGAGACGCTGAAGGTTCAATTTTGTTTGATTTAATTATCATATTTCCGTTTGCTAGAAGAATTCAAATTTGCTTGAAAAGCGGCCTTTTTAGATATTGAGTTTTTACTCTCAAAAACTATTAAAAGAGAGCAAGAAGCGTTACCTTTTAGAACGTCATAAAACCCATAGTTTCATAACCAAAGTAATGTGATAGAGCTTAGAGCCTCAGAAAATCTAACAGCGATCTAAGTTCAAATTAGATAGTTTTTTTGCTGACCCAAGGGTTATTGAATCAACGTTAATGTCGTATTCAAGTATTTTTTCCATCATCTAGCGTAAAACAGTATTTGACATTCATAATAGTGATTATCTAGGTGTCTAATAGCTTTAAAGTAAGAATATATGTTTAGGCTATTTAGAGCTGAGTATATCTTGGGCTTGTTTTGACCATGTCTCAAAACCTTTTGTTTTTTCAAATACTTTGAGAGCTTCTAACTTGCTTTTGGGTGTATTTGCTAAATCTTCCAGCGAGTTGAAACCTGCATCCTCAAGCTTCTTTAAGGTAACTGGCCCAATTCCTTTAATTGAGGCTAAAGGCTTTTTTGCCGGAGCACTGGATTTAATGGCAGGTTTTTTCTTAATGACTTTTACTGCTTTTGTGGTGTTCGCAGTGTTGTTTAAATTTAGTTTTTCAAGGATATTCTGAGGCAAATGCACAATAAACTTAGATTTCAGCATTTGATGGGACTCAATCTGATTATTTAATTCTTGTTGAATGTCAGATATATTTTTTTGATGCCTTAGTCATGATGATTTACACTTAATTAGATTAATGAAAAAGAGCCAGCTTTTAAGTACAACTAAAACTGACTCCTTGCTAGGTGTTTATGGAATTACAGACACCTAATTAGTTTTTATTAAGGTTAAGCTGCTTTCTTTAGGGATTTTTTAAGTTTTTTAAGTTTTGCTTCTTGCTTAGCTATCTTGCCTTTCCTTGCTTAGCTATCTTGCCTTTCCTTGCTTTGATTTCTTTTTTGATAGAAGTTACTTTTTTTGTGGTTTTAGACATAAATATCTCCATTCGATCTTATTAATATAAAAATTGATTTCGAAATCAGGGCTCATTCGTTGAATTTTCAATTATAAATTGGCGAATAAATTTTCGTATCTCTCTTGCAGCGCTAGTATCTAGTTCCTCGCATAAAGATACGAACTCATCACGTTCTTCATCATTAATTCTAATAAGAAGCTGACTATTTTTTTTCCGTAGTTTCTTCGCATCTTTTTTTGTCATTGACAGCTCACAGATAAAAAAATAACTAGATGATCAAGACCTGAATTTCACAACATAACTTAGTTATGTATATACATAAGATATACTCAAATTTAAAAAACGTCAATAATTAAAAAGACTGGAAAGCTAGTAGCCGATGATAGTGTCTGTCATAAATTTGTCATATTAAATTGCCATCATGCAAGTTGATTTTTCTAATCATGCGTTGTTTCTCGGCACAAATTATGACACCACAAATACCTGTATATTATCCTAAAGAATTAAGTTGGCTTGCCTTTAATGAACGTGTACTGCAAGAAGCGGCAGACAGTAAAAACCCTATTGTTGAACGACTGCGTTTCTTGGGTATTTACTCGAATAATATGGATGAGTTTTATCGCGTAAGGGTTGCCGATGTAAAGCGCTTAATTTATGTCTACCTGAATGAGGGCAATGTAGAGAAGGCCGAGCAAACGAAATTGTTGATGGAAAATATTCAAGTGAAAGTGTTGGCTATGACCGATGCTTTTGACAAGATCTATCAAAAGTTAGTGAGGGGGCTGGCAAGCTATAACATCTTTTTGATTACTAAGGCGGAGTTAAATAACTACCAAACTGTCTGGTTACAAAATCATTTTAAAAACAAAATACTACGCCATATCGCACCGGTGATATTGGACAACAAAGTCGATCTTATCAAACGATTAAACGACTCTGGTACCTATCTTTTCGTTACCATCCATCGTGACAGTAAATTGCCGTTGTATGCGACCATTGAAGTACCTACTTACGCGATGTCGCGTTTTGTGGTAATTCCGCCCGAAAAAAGTCGCAAGAAAAAATATATTGTTTTATTAGACGATATTATCCAGTTATGCCTGGAAAGTATTTTCAAAGGTTTTGTTGAATTTAATAGCCTGGAAGCTTATTCATTTAAAATGACTCGAGATTCCGAATACTCCCTCAATGATGAGATCGATGAAAGCTTTGTTGAGAAAATGTCCGACAGCATGAAACAACGACTAGTTGCCGAGCCGATCAGATTTATTTACGACAGTGTGATGCCTGAAGAAATGCTTAAGGTCTTGACCAAGCGACTAAAAATATCCTCTTACGACAGTCTGATCGCTAGTGGGCCATATCGTAATTTTAAAGATTTTATTGGTTTTCCGAATATTGGCAGGGAGTATCTTGAAAACCCAAAATTACCCGCTATTGAAAGCCAGGATTTCGCTAAGTTTGATACGGTATTCGACGCCATCAGTCATCAGGATATTTTACTTTTTTATCCGTATCATCAATTTTTACATTTCACTGAATTTGTTCGTCAAGCGGCCTTTGATCCTAGCGTTAAACATATCCGGTTAAACTTTTACCGCATTGCTTCCAAGTCACGCATTATCAATTCATTGATCGATGCCGTCGATAATGGCAAGAAAGTGACTGTGCTCGTTGAGTTGCGTGCGCGTTTCGATGAGCAGGCGAACATCGAATGGTCAAAGAAAATGACAGACGCCGGAATTACGGTCTTTTTGGGAGTGCCTTCGTTGAAAATTCACAGTAAGCTCTGCGTGGTCACTCGCGAAGAAAAAGGCCAACTGGTTAATTATGCGCATATCGGAACCGGCAATTTTAACGAAAAAACAGCTGAAATTTATACCGATATGAGTTTATTTACGCGTGATCCAGAGATATCGCAAGAAACAGTCAATGTATTTGACTTTATTCAGCAGCCTTATCGTCGTCAGCGTTTCTTTCATTTACAGGTATCACCCGTTGATGCCAGAGCCAAGATTCTCAGATTAATTCGTCATGAAGTTCAAAATGCCAGGAAGGGAGTGAAGGCAAAGATTACTTTGAAAATGAACAATCTTGTCGACCCGGCCTTGATTGACGAGTTATACAAGGCGAGTCAGGAGGGTGTAAAAATCCGGGCAATCGTGCGTGGCATGTGTTCGCTGGTTCCTGGTATAAAGGGACTAAGTAATAATATTCAAATAATAACAATTGTTGATCGATTTCTTGAGCATGCCAGGATCATGGTGTTTGAAAACGGGGGCGATCGACAAGTGATTATCTCATCTGCTGACTGGATGAGTCGCAATATGGATAACCGCATTGAGGTGGGTTGTCCGATCTATGACAAGCGCATCGCAGACAGAATCGTTCACATATTAGAGTTACAGTTTCGGGATACCTTAAAAGCACGCGTAATCGATCAGTGTCAGACTAACAAGTACGTGCGGCGAGGTAATCGTAAGAATCTACGTTCGCAGATTGAAATTTATGATTATCTGAAATCTCTGGAGTCTTAATAACGATGCAGTTTAGGCGTTTACGATGGAGTAGACAGACTACTACTGAGTGAAGTCTACCTCTGAGACATGACCCTCCATTTCTTCGCTTTTGATAAGAGACTGTGGACAATTCTCTTGGAAAAAATGGCCCAGCTTACAAAAGGCATTACGGCATTACGGCATTACGGCATTGCTGCTGAATTGATTCTGGGGCGCCGTCTGCACCGAAGATTTCATTGTCTTGATATTCGTAAAACTGGATCAGGCGCGCTACACGTTTTGACATTATTGCATTGCCACACAGTGAGGGGTGCTTGGCTTTGGATAGTTACAGCCGAATAAAGAGTTTGCGTAACAATAAAAGTGCGAACAGAACGGCGATAAGGTAGACCATGAACTTGCCTTAAAAAGTAAATTTATCGACCTGAGTGTTGTAGGGGCGAAATGTTGCAGCAATGTTTCTGCACATTATTGAATGCCTGTTAATGAGTGGGTACTCAAAACAGGTGAACCCCCTGGCTGCGCTATTTCAAATAAACATCAGAGAGCTAACACAGAAATTTGCCGAGGCCCCTAAGGTAATACCGAGGCCTGCGCCACAAATGACGTCGGTCGGATAGTGTAGCCCCAATATCATTCGGGAAAGCGCAACGAGTATCGAAAAAGGCAACAGCAAAATCATGAACTCTGGCAGCTGCCACAATGCTATCGTGCTGAAGCAGGCTGCATGCATGGTGTGGCCAGATGGGAAACTGTATTTATCTAAAGGTGCACAGCCACGGCATATGTCGGTAGAGCGGATATAGGGCCGCTCACGCACTAATCTTTTTTTAAGTTGTTTGTATAATACGACACACACTAGCCCGGTCATCATCATGAGAAGGGAAATATTCAAGCCCTCAATGCCATAAAGTAAGGGCAATACAATCATAAAACTGTACCAAAATACCCCATCACCTAAGCGGCTAATAACCGCAAAAAAGCGATTGACTGAGCCTTTTTTGGAATAATGATTTAGGTATAAGCAGCCAGCGAAATCCCAGCTATCAAGTTTGTCGAACATATTCTTATATGGAACTAGTGATTCTTTCAGCATTGGCATAGGTACTTCCTTCTGATGAGTCAGTTTGTTTTTTTAACAGTTGCTGAATAAATTGATCTACAATTTCGCTCCAAGAGAGTCTTGCAGCTGTCTGATACGCAGCTTCTCTTAGTTGGGCTAATTTCATTGGGTCGTTTAACGCGGCTTGAAGCTGGTCGATATAGTCTTGATCACTGTTAATATCTGCAATGAAGGCCGACTTATTATTGACTAGCAGTTCCTTTGCGGCCGCATCGTTAAAGCTAACAATACCCAAGCGACTCGCCATCGCTTCGGTGACAACATTGCCGAAGGTGTCCGTTCTGCTCGGAAACATAAATATATCCGCCGAAGCGTAATACCGAGCGAGTTCTTCGCCGGTTTTCATGCCCGCGAAGATGATGTCCGGGTAGTCTCTTTCCATTTGTTTTCGCATTGGACCATCGCCGACAAAAACAAAACGTGTTGTTGGGTGCGTTAATTTAAGGGTCTCGTATGCGGTACCTAACAGGGACAGGTTTTTTTCGGCCGCTATTCGTCCGACGTAGAGGCAAACAGGCTGTTCTTCTGCGTGCACGCCCCAAGATTCTCTCAATGCCCGCGAGCGTTTGTTTGGGCTAAACCGCTCTGAGTCAATTCCTCGGCGTAACACCGTTACGTTCTTAAAATGCTGCTCGCACAGCCAATCTTTTTGCTTTTGCGTTGGCACTAATGTGCCTTTGGTTTGGTTGTGAAAATACCGCATATACCGGAAAATGATGGACTCAAGCCACCCCAAGTGATAGTACTTGCTGTAAGCTTGGAAGTTAGTGTGAAACCCGCTTAATATGGGAATATTCAGCTCTTTTGCGACTCTAAGGGCAGAGAAGCCCAAAGGGCCTTCGGTGGCGACATAAATGGCATCAGGTTTGTTTTTCGACCAGAGCTTGCGCAATTTGCGTTTGCAGGGTAGCCCAAATTTAAGTTCTGCATAAGCGGGTATAGCGAGACCGTAAACCGGGATGTTTTCTTCTAGCGCAGACTTGCTTTTCTTATCTTTCGGGTTCTGTTTAGGCCTAACGATTTGAACGGATATGCCACGTTTTTGCATACCTTCGACCCAATAACCTAGGGTGTTAGCGACCCCATTTATTTCGGGTTTATAAGTTTCTGTCACGATACAAAATCTTTGGTTCATTACTTAGACCGTCTCTTAGTATTGTGCTTAATTAGTAATCACACTATTAAGCTCGGAGATGACAGATAGAAGACAAGCAGATGACAGTTCTGTGAACCTAGAATACGGGGATGATTCTCATGCCTGAAATTGAATCATTACCATACTAATGCTAAGCCATATGCCAAAGTTAAAATAACTGGTAATTAAAGAGTGTATGCCCTTAGTGAATTTTTCGTATTCATGAGGAAAAACCACAATAGGTAAATATGCCGGATTATCTACAAGGTTTTTAGTTCAGGGTCTAATTCGGTTCGTTTCCATTGAAATGTGCAATTATCTTCAACGACATCTACGACCAAACGTCTGGTATTACTTGGTTTAAATACTTCACCTTGCTTCGGCAGAGGGACGAACGGAACAAATACAATGATGCTCTACCAACATGCAATTATAGCAACGCTTTAAACTGCTCCCCCTAGCAACAAAAGGCCGGGTGACATTGAGTATTTCACGATCACGCGAGGCAACTACAGCGTTAACAAATATTCCACCTAACCGAAAATAAAGCAGTCATTGTAATCATCATTTTGTAAAGAAACCGTCAACAAGCTGTCACATCTTTTTCATAAATTATTGGCTTATTAAATAAATTATTTTAGGCTCTTAATGAAAACGATAAAACTCCGTTTCTATGTCAAACATGTATTAAAGGGTTTAATCCCTGATGTAATATTCCGACGAAAGTTAGATCAGGAACTTTCAAATCATGAGCTTTATGAAAAAGATTATATAGAGAGTAGAGTTAGCTATTATCTGAAGCAAGCAAAGCACTTTTCTTTACCTTCTTACTCAAAAACAGGAGATATATTCACCTTAAAAGGAAATAAAAGTGCTTATTTCTATGACCTAAAAGAACACATTCGCTATTTCCCTTCTCACCTAAAATTTTCATATATTTTTGGCGACGTCACTTATATCCCCAAGCAAGCAAGTTTTGTCAAAAGTCGTCCGATTTCGGACAACAATCATAATAGTGTACTCCTGAAACTTGATTCAGTTCGCCATTTTCAATTTGTAAATGACCCTTTTCCATTTGAAGCTAAAATGGATAAGGCTATTTTCAGGGGGAGTTGTCATCAACAACACCGAAGAGCATTTCTTGACATCTGCTTTGGTATACCTAATACGGATATTGGCGACACTCGGAAAAAAGCCCAAGATGGTCCTGTTTATAAAAGCCCCATACCTATTAAGGATCACTTAAAATATAAATTCATTATTAGTGTCGAAGGTAATGATGTAGCGACAAATTTGAAATGGATTATGAATTCAAATTCTTTATGCTTTATGACTAAACCAAAGTTTGAAACCTGGTTTATGGAAGGCCGTCTCATTCCAAATTATCATTATGTTTTACTGAAGGATGACTACTCGAACTTATCCGAAAAAATGGCCTATTACAGCGAACATACCCAAGAAGCTAAAGAAATAGTCAAGAATGCCAAGCGCTTTGCCCAACAGTTCCAAAATACAAAACGAGAACGTTATATTTCTTTACTCGTTATAAAACGATACTTGGAACAAGCAAATCTCTGGAAAAAACCCAGCTGCAAAAATACCAAGCTCTGTTATAAGGCTTTAAAAGGGGTTAGCTATGAGTGATTTAGGTAAAGACCTTCCAGCAGAAGAAGGACATCAAGCATACTTGAATGAACGCCAACCATCATTTAATCCTTACCCAGAAAAAGACTGGCGACACATTGAATGGTATTTAGGATGGTCATTTGCAAAAGAATCTAATGACGAAAACCTTAAATTAATGACACATTATGGCCATAAGTAAAAAGAAGTGAAATGGGGTCAGTTACAAATGAGAATCATTTAACAAGCATATCCGTTTTGTATTGTTAGCAAGCAGTGTCGAAAAGATACCTCTTTCGGAATTTACTCACAGTTTTCTAAACGATCTTAAAACTAACGCTAAGTGCTAGTTGTTAGTGGTATTTAATGCAACCAAAAAGAATGGCTTTCAACAAAAAAGTAATGTGTATTTCAGCATTACTAGAAAGGCCGCTTTTGCTAAAAAGCCCGTATTGACTCAAGGTTAAAATTGGCTGTTTTATCGCTATCTAGATCAAACACCTGAGCGGCAGACTTGCGGACTTCACAGGCACAAGAGCAAAAAAG
>CAXBDA010000063.1:0-17294 GCA_963974595.1 uncultured Oleiphilus sp.
ACTTTATATCAGAAAAATATTTAAACTAGGACGTGCTCGAATGACCGTTTACTTTTCTACAGACGAACGTGAGTAAATTGCACATCGCTTTAGCGTCTCCTGCTCATTGATACTCATCTCGCACACCTCAATAATACAAACATTGACAATCTTTGTATTTGAGCCTAGCATGATCTGTATAAATGTCTAACCTTGGAGTTCATTATGCACGTATCACTGACTAACGAACTGGAGTCTCGCGTTAAAGCCAAAGTTGAAAGCGGCCTGTACAACAATGCCAGCGAAGTGATCCGCGAAGCATTGCGCTTTATGGACACACACGAAGACTGGATCCACGAAGTGAAATTGGCCCGCCTACGCGAACAACTGAAAGTTGGCACTGACCAACTAGATCGCGGTGAAGGCATTGCCATAGAATCAAAATCCGCCTTAGATTCACTATTCGACGACATTAAGGCTTAAGCCGCATGCCAGCACATCAGCTCGTTATAGCTCCTGCCGCCAAAACCGATTTAAAGGATATCTACCAGTATGGGCTGCGGCAATGGGGGCAGACCCAGTCCGAAAGCTATCTTGAGAATATAAAAGAACAGCTCTGGACACTTACCGAGCAACCTCTGATAGGCATTGATCGCTCTGAACTCCTATCAGGTGCCAGAAGCCTACCTATTAAAAGCCATACCCTATTTTACAGAGTCACACCTGATACGTTAGAAATTATCCGCGTATTACATGCCCGCCAAGACCCGCAGCGACACTTAAAATAGCTCAAAAGTCTTCACTTCTTGGCACCGACTGAGCAACTCCCGAATGGCTTTTCATATTGATAACTCCCACCAAATGGTGGTTTTTAAGAACCAAAGAAGACCCGTAATCCCAGTAAAATCAAGGCGTAGCGGGTTTTTTTATGCCTATACTGACCACAGTAGACCATTGACAGCCAAGCATTTTAGTACCATGTTTAGTACCAAAATTTCCACGCAGAGCATTTTTGATAACTTCAATAGAATTTTTCAGATTCAAGTCCTCGGTAAGATTATATAAATGCTTAAGTTCTGAAGTTACTCTTCGGTCATATGGCAGCTGAATAAACCAAAAAAACAGCATAATTACTAGAGTATAAATAATGGAAAAGAAAGCAAATAATGTAAAAAAGGCAAGAGATGTTACGGCAATGTATAACATGATAAAAGTAGGTTTTGGAGTTGGTTACATAGGTCCCCATATTGTCGAGAAAGATATACAAGAGGGGGCCATCGTTGATTTAACGGGAGAGATGCTTCCAAAGTTGCCAATTTATTTGATCTTCCCAAAACTGAATTACACACCAAAAATTAACCGCTACTTTATTGATTATTTAAAAAATCAATTTTCGACAACTTAGCCGTCTCTTGCCACGTTCTTTAAAGGCCTGATGTAGCGTCATTGCATCTCCACAAACTACTGATATACTGTAAATACAACCAGCACTTATAACCAATACAAACATAGCCATTTTTAAACAGTAATTTAGTTTGAGATTACTCCATGAAAAAAATTATTCATGTTGATATGGATGCTTTTTTTGTATCTGTTGAAATTAGAGATAAACCTAGCCTTGCTGGAAAACCCGTTGCTGTCGGTGGTTCACGCACCGCACGTGGTGTTTTATCGACCTGCAATTATATTGCAAGAGAATACGGTGTGCATTCAGCCATGCCGACCAGCCTTGCGCTAAGTAAATGTCCTGGCTTAATTTTATTACCCGGTAGAATGGATGTTTACAGGCAAGTCAGCACTCAAATCAGAGAGATCTTTCAACGTTACACCCAACTAATAGAACCCTTAAGCCTGGATGAAGCTTATCTAGATGTCAGCGACTGTACATTATATAAAGGCTCAGCAACGCGAATAGCTGAAGATATTTGCAATACGATCCACCGGGAATTAAGCCTTACCGCATCTGCCGGTGTTGCACCGCTAAAGTTTCTCGCTAAAATCGCCTCTGACATTAACAAACCTAATGGCGTCTTTGTGATTACACCAAATGATGTAAGCCACTTTATCGACGACATGCCCTTAAACAAAATTTCGGGGGTCGGCAAAGTAACATTTGAGAAGCTACAATCGAAGGGCTTTGATTATGGAAAAGATGTAAAAGCATCCAATGAAATGACCCTGATTAACCAATTCGGAAAGCTAGGCAAGCTTCTCTGGAACAGGTGCCAAGGAATAGATGAGCGAGATATCGTTGTTTCGCGCGTTCGAAAATCGGTGGGGGTAGAGCGTACATTTTCATCAGACATCGATAAGCTGTCAGACCTGCAAGCTATTTTAATTACCAAGCTCTTACCTGAATTAAAAACCCGAGCGGCAAAACATCTCTCGAGCAGACACATTCAAAAAATTGGCGTTAAAGTAAAGTTCCAAGATTTCCACCAAACCACAAAAGAATTCACATTCAATCAATTTAATACAGCCCTTTTCTCAGACCTACTAACGGAAGCAGTAAAACGAGGAAACGGAAAAAAAGTCAGATTACTCGGTGCTCATATTAGCTTAAGCTCAAGTCAAATTTTGAGCCAGCAATATTGTTTTGATTGGTAATAATGAGTTTCAAACAATACATCCAAGTTAAAATAAAACCAGGATTCTTCTAACACACCACTCTCCCAACATGTTCTGTTTGGAAAAACGGTGCTAATGCCTATTTGCTCGACACGGCTTTTTTGTTGAGTGATGGCAGGCTGCCTCCATGCCGAATAAAGTCGGCATAACCACCAACGTATTCATTAATGACGCCATCACCTTCGAAGACGATACAGCTTGTAACGACATTGTCGAGAAATTCACGATCATGACTGACGAGTAATATGGTGCCGTCAAACTCTAGCAGAATCTCTTCGAGAAGTTCGAGTGTTTCCATATCAAGGTCATTTGTCGGTTCATCCAGTACTAATACATTGGCGGGTTTGCTGAACAAACGCGCTAATATCAAACGGTTTTGCTCACCACCCGACAGTGCTTTAACGGGTTGGCGAGTACGTTCAGGCGTAAACATAAAGTCTTGCAAATAACTGATCACATGGCGGTCTCTGCCATTGATAGTGATAAATTCCCGGCCCTCTGCCATATTTTCGATCACAGTTTTGTTCAGATCTAACTGATCACGCAACTGGTCAAAATAGGCCAATTCCATTTTGGTGCCGATGGTAACACTGCCTTCATCAGGTTCAACCTGGCCTAAAAGTAACTTTAACAATGTTGATTTACCCATACCATTTGCACCAATAAAACCGATGCGATCACCGCGCATAATCACGGTAGAGAAGTCTTTTACAATTCGTTGACCATCATAAGTTTTCGATAGATTCTCTACTTCTACAACAATTTTTCCGGATCGGCTTGCCGTTTCCACGGCAAAGTTGGCTTTACCTTGACGCTCACGACGTTGACTTCGCTCATCACGCATTTTCTTGAGATCACGTACCCGGCCTTCATTACGGGTACGACGTGCTTTAACGCCCTGACGAATCCATATTTCTTCTTGCGCTAAACGCTTGTCAAACAAATTATTAGCCGTTTCTTCGGCAGCTAACTGCTCGGCCTGGAAGTTAAGGAAACCTTGATAATCACCCTCCCAATAACGTAAATTACCGCGATCAATTTCGATGATAGACGTGCACATGCGCTGTAAAAAAGCCCGGTCGTGCGTCACCAGCATCAATGCACCACGGAAAGACTCAAGTTGTTTTTCCAGCCAATAAATAGTCGGAATATCAAGATGGTTAGTCGGCTCGTCTAACAGTAATAAATCGGGCTCGCTAACTAAGACACGCGCCATAGCTACCCGGCGACGCCAGCCACCCGATAGAGATTTCATCGGTGTATCTGCGGGTAGATCCAGTGCTTCGATAATCGCATCGATCTTTTGTCCAAAACTCCAACCATCCAGTGCTTCAAGCTGATCCTGGACAGTTGATAGCTTCTTCATACTGTCGTCATCAAAATCGCCCATGGTGAGATGATGATACTCTTTTAGCAGCGCACCAACTTCTGCCAAGCCATCCGAAACGATGTCATACACAGTCGCTTCATTGGCATCGGGCAGATCCTGGGTCAAATAACCGACTTTAATACCTGGTCGAATCCACAGCTCGCCACTATCAGGAACATGTTGCCCATCCAGCATTTTCATAAACGTAGATTTGCCTGCGCCATTTCGACCCAGGATACCAGTGCGTTGGCCTCGATGAACCGTGAGGCCTACTTTATCAAACAGAACATGGTTGCCAAAAGCAAGAGAAACATTAGTGAGCGATAATAAAGGCATAAAGTATGGGTACCGAAAAAAACAAGGGCGCGGATTATCGCACATTTTGCCTGCTTAGCATTATGTAAATGCTTATTATTGGCAAAGTGCTCTTTTCCTACTATTCCTTGGGAATTAAAAATACTGACTATCAAGATATAGTTTCAAAGCAATTCGGTAGCATCAGCGTTTACATTGAAAGTCGCCGACCTGCTTCAGATACAGGTTTAAGACAACTACCAGCTTGACCCTAAATTGATAAGTATTTATCATTTTGTTATTTATACCGATGGCTAAACATGTCCCGTCCTAATCCGATACACCTTCTTTACTTTGTGATTTTGTGTTTTTATTCTATAAACGCAAGTTCTGAAATTTTCCAATGGACTGACCAACATGGACAAACACATTTTGGTGACCGGGCTCCTGAAAAAACCATTTCGAAAAATATTTCTGATCAAGTGAAGCAAATAAATATTACCGGTGGCCTAAGCTCGCCCGAAATGATGTTGCGCTATGAGCAGAGTAAAGAGGCGGAAACCAAGCGACGCAACGAGGAATCGCAAGAAAAATATAAAAATAAGCCTACGAAAGCTGAAAAATGCAAAGAGATGCGCCAGCTTTTAAACATCATAAAAAAGCGCGTTATTTTTGTAGATGAAAATGGTAAAGATCTAAACATAAGTGAGGAAACCAGAGAACAACGAGTTAAAACGCTCGAAAAAAATATTCGAGAATATTGCGAATGACACTAGCTACAATGCATAAACAGCTGATATTAATGCTTTCCCTTATGCTGCATAGTACACTTTCGCATTCACAAATTTACAAATTCCAAGATCCACAGGGTAAATGGCACTTTTCAGATAAACAAACTCTCGGTTCAAACCCATCATTACAAGCCATTAAAGTTAAGCATCCAGTCAAACCAGAAAAAAGCATGCCTTATCTTGACATCAAACAGGCAAACGGAAAACTACTGTATATAGCGCACAATCCATTACTTGTCCCTGTTCAATATTTTCTTAGAGATACTCAAACAAAAAAGAAAATTTCAACAACAGTACTGCAAGCCTTGTCTTCCAAGACACTGTTCAAACAACAAAACAGCCGTCTCAAACGAGAAATTGACTCTCGCTACGTGATTGGTGACCCAGATATTAAACCAGATCAGGCACTTATTCTTCCGCCATTCACAGACTATAAACCGATGAAAATAAGCCAGGCTTTCAATGGTAAATTTAGTCACTATTACCCAGGTAATCGATATGCTGTCGATATTGGTATGCCCATCGGTACAAAGATTACGGCGGTTAAAGAAGGCTTGGTGATTAAAACTAAAGATGACTATGCACTAGCAGGTGTTTCTAGCCCTTTTTTTGTTGATAAGGCAAACTTAGTTGAAATACTCCATGATGATGGTACGTTTGCCTTATACGGCCATTTATTACTGGGCGGTGTAAAAGTAAACGTCGGCGATAAAGTAAACGCTGGGCAAGTCATTGCTTTGTCAGGAAATACCGGGTATTCAACTGGCCCCCACCTGCATTTTGTTATTCGCTACAACCATAAAGGCAAAACACGTTCATTGCCGTTTAAGTTTTTACAGGCAGATCATAATAAAATCACGCCTAAAGAAGGTGATTGGCTACTACCCTATTTACCAGATTAAATTACCGCCTTGAAGTAATCATCAATAAATAAACACCAATAAGAGATAGACAACATGAGCTTATTACCCCATATCACCGTTGAAACCGGTTCCGAACCGATTGCTTCAGTTATTTGGTTACACGGTTTAGGGGCTAGTGGCCATGACTTTGAAGCGATTGTCCCGCACTTAAACCTACCAAGTAATTTGCCTGTTCGGTTCATTTTTCCACACGCACCCGAAATCCCCGTCACCATTAATGGCGGTTATGTCATGCCTGCTTGGTACGATATTTTAGAAATGAACATAGAGCGCAAAATTGATGAAGTCCAGATTCAACAATCCAGCGATGCCATTACGGCCTTTATCGAAAGGGAAATATCACGTGGTATTCCCAGCCATAAAATCATTCTTGCCGGTTTCTCGCAAGGTGGCGCTGTTACTTATCATTGCGCGTTAAGTTTTGACAAACCACTAGCCGGTATTCTTGCCATGTCGACTTACTTTGCAACTTGGAGAACACTCAATATTCACCCGGCCAATAAAAACATACCCATTCATCTATTTCATGGCAGCCATGATGATATTGTTCTAGAGAGCATGGGGTTAGAGGCCCGCAGAGTCTTAATCGAAAAAGGTTTTGAACCAGAATTCACAACCTACCCGATAGGTCATGAAGTATGCATGGAAGAAGTAAAAGATATTTCAGAGCAATTACAAAACATCCTCAGATAAAATTTAAACATACTCAAGCTGTGAATACACACTCACACCTTGAGTATTTATTCAGTTATGCTTTATTTCAGTTATAAATAACAATAAAAGACACCCTATGTTTCTGCGAACTGTATTTAGCCTGATCTCGCTTATTTGCGTGAGTTTTTCTGCTTTTTCCGAAGAAGCCGTTTTAGACCTCCGTAAAAATGACTGGTCAGAAGGTAAAATCCATTCTCTGCAAGGTAATTGGGATTTTTATTGGCAGCAACTAATCTCGCCAAAACAATTTTCTGGTCATGATTCGAAACCCGTTTCCTTTCCCGTTCCTGGGGCCTGGAATTCTCCCCCAAGCGGAGAACTATCATTTCCCGGTTTTGGCTATGCCAGCTATAAAATCAACATTCTTATTCCCCCATCGAAGACAAACCTTTTTTTAGCGATTCCAGATATGGCCAGTGCTTATAAACTTTGGAGCAATGGAAAAATAGTGGCTGAAAACGGTGTGGTGGGTACAAGTAAAAAATCAGAAACGCCTGCTTATTTACCAAAGCAAGTGGCGCTGAGTTCTGATAATGGCAAGCTAGAACTGGTTCTGCAAACGTCAAACTATCATTATCAATGGGGGGGCATTTGGTACCCGTTTAAACTGACAGATGCTGTAGGAATATACGAACTAAGAGAAAAGCCGATTATTCGTGGCATGCTTTCAGCAACCGTACTGATAGCGGCCGGTTTTTTTGGTCTGTTTATGTTTTTTAGTCGACCAAAAGAAAAAGTTCTCGTTTATTTTAGCCTGCTTTGTTTAGTCATGGGTTTTCGTCGGTTGTTAATCGATGAGCGGATTATTTATTTTTATCTAGGCGAACACTGGACGCTTCTTCAAGCATTAGAAAATATTTTTACGTATTTAGCCTTCCCTTTATTTGTTTCGTATTTCTCATATCGATTCCCTGTTAAATATAGTCAGCGGGCCATTCTATGCAGCTGGATAGTCGCCTTACCTTTTTGTTTTTTTGCCTTAACCAGTAATGTGAGTTTCTATACAAGCCTAAATGTCCCATTTCAAATTTTCATGCTGCTTTCTCTTCCCTACATATTTTATGTCTATGTTACATGTTTACTGGAAGGTCGGCGTGGTGCGAAAACCTTTGGTTTTGGTTTAGGCCTTTTTATACTGGCGGTTGTCAACGATATCCTGACATATAGCTATGTAATACACACACCCAACCTTTCTCATTTAGGTATTTTAGCCTTCGTGATTTTTCAGGGAATCGATCTCGCAAAAAGTTATTTGTACAACTTTGAAAAAATTGAAGACATGTCAAAAAGCCTGCAAAGCAAGAACCAGGAATTAATGAAAATAGATGCCTTTAAAGATGAGTTTCTTGCGACTACATCTCATGAACTAAGGACTCCTTTGCATGGCATTTCCGGGCTTGCAGACCACTTATTAAATGACCATTCTTTATCTCTCAAAGTAGAGCATCAACATAAACTCGACCTTATTTATTCAACGACCCGCCGTTTAGGCTCACTAGTAAATGATATTGTCGATTTTGCAAGTATCAAGCATGGCAATATCACATTAAACAAAAAGTGTGTTGATTTAAACGCCTTGGCTAACTCTGTCGTTGGCACACTGAACCCTCTAGTGTCTGGTAGAGATATCCGCCTAACAACTCACATCGCTAACGAGGCTCAATTTGTCTTAGCAGATGAGAACAGGCTTCAACAAATTCTGTTCAATTTACTCGGTAATTCCATTAAGTTTACTGAGGAAGGTATTATTCAAGTGAATGCCATTCGGGCTGATAAGCAAATCACTATCGAAATAATCGATACCGGGATCGGTATTGCTCCCGATAAATACGACCTACTGTTCGAACCTTTCCAACACTTTGATGAGGCAACAGACTCTCTTTATTCAGGCAGTGGCTTGGGCCTATCGATTAGTCGTCAGCTAGTGCGCTTACACGGTGGTGAACTGCATGTAAATAGTAAAGTAGGCCTTGGTACAACAATAGAGTTCTCTCTTGAGTTTGCCAATGCGCCACAGAAAGAATCAAAGCCTCAACACACCGCAACAAACACACCTGACATCACGTTACCACAATTAGATTCTCACCAAAATTCTGATCATTTATTATCGAAGGAAACATGGTCGAGAGGCACAAGTGAATCAGTAATAGATGAAAGCCGGCTCTCTTCAGATATGAGCCGTGTGGTTGAAGACTCATATATATTTGTGGTGGATGATGAAGAAGTCAATCTAGAGCTAGTACATGCCCAGCTTGATTCAGCCGGTTATATGATTGAATGTTTCCCAAGCGGGACCCTGCTACTTGAGCGCCTGACACAACAAACACCGGATCTGATCCTCTTAGACTTAATGATGCCAACCATCAGTGGTTTAGATGTATGCCGGCACGTTCGACAAAAATATGATAGTTACGAGCTGCCTATTATGATGCTAACCGCACGCTATCAAGTAAACGACATTGTCGATTGCCTCAGCGCGGGCGCTAATGACTATTTAATTAAGCCCTATCATGAGAAAGAACTACTCGCTCGCGTTTACAGCCAACTCAGCGCACGTAAGTTTTGGTTTAGTCATCAAGAAAATCAAATACTTAAAAAAGAAATTGATCACCGAAAACAATTAGAAGAAGAGCTGTCTATTGCAAATAAGCGCTTATTAAACGCATTAGATATTGCCGATGAATGCATCTTGCTTCTGACAGAAGAGCTAGACATTATTTATGCAAACCAACCAGCTCTGATCTTTTTAAACACTCAAAATGATGCACTGCTTGGCAAAGCGTTCAATACCATTATTTCAGAAGAATCAGATGCAAAATTTAAGCGTTTATTGTCAAGTTCAAGCGCACCTTTTTCATTATCTACTCAAGATTCACTCTTAGGGAAAGTCGAATTTTCCGCCCATCCTTTTCACGAAAAAGGTGAGCAATATTATGCCTTAGTCATTTATCAGCAGAATGCTAAAGAAGTGATACCGACAGAAAAAGGCTTAACCAAAGAACTCATTCAAAACCTCACTGAAGAGCTAACAAATAGCCGGAATAAGTTCGACCAAATCGAACAAGCCCTAAAACAAATTCCGACGATCAGCGATCAGGCCTTACTAAACCCACCTGATAGTGACCACCATAATCAATATCGAAGAGAACTACTCATAAAACTACTAAGAGAAGCTGTCAGCACATGGGAGCGTTATACCCATAAAACTAAAGCCGATTTAGCAGAAGAAAGCCGCTGTTGGCGCGTTTATCTCGATGGTACAACAGCAAAAACCAGAACCATGGATCGTTATTTAAGCGTTCGAACACTGCCAACAAAACCTCGCTGGCAGTTAGTCATACGTACAGCAAAATATGTACTTGAAAACTGTTTATTAAAACCTGACGACCATGAAAGTTTAAGTGAACTGATAACGGCCTTAGATAAGGCTTATAACTAAGTGATCATAACCGTGGTGATTGAAACACTCGATGAGAGCCAAGACCATATAGAAGACGAGTACATTAACAGAAAAGTCCGCCTTCCAAATATGTGAACTATTTTTCATTTTTTCATGCCAAACTAGCCCCTTTCAACACGATTCGACCTAATTGTCTACAGCCTTATCCAAAGCGCTCATGCAAGATAAACCAACCGTTTACGCAAAAAAGTTTCCCAAACTTTATGCCCTGCAAGCTAACGTTCGTAACGGTCTAATTAAACATAATAACAAGTTGTTCAAATAATAATCTGGAGCTCTACACATGAAACTAATGTCAAAAAAACAATATAAGGCGATGATCAGTTCAGCACTGATATGCGCGTCGATCAGTATGTCTGTCAGTGTTCTGGCATCGCCACATCAGGATAGAATCAAGGTCATGTCTCGTAATACTTATCTGGGTGCGGATATTTTCCCAGTCTTAGAGGCGGCTCAGAACCCTGACCCAACAGCAGTGCCGATGGCTGTCACGGATGTCTTTCAGACTGTTCAACACACAAATTTCCCTGAAAGAGCCGAAGCCTTAGCCGATGAGATCGAGCGCCGTAAACCCGATGTAATTGGCTTACAGGAAGTATCAACCTGGAGAACCCAAATTCCTGGTGATTTTTTAATGGGTAACCCCACACAAGCGACCGACATTGCCTATGACTTTTTAGACATTCTTCTAGCAGCACTTGAAGCGCGCCAGTTACACTACAATGTAGCCGCAAGCATTGATAATGCAGACCTTGAATTACCGATGATCGTGGGTGTTCAGGCAGATGGTGTCACGCCTATTTTTGGTGATTTAAGGCTCAGTGATCGAGGTGTTATTCTTGTTAAAGATAGTCACCGTATTTCTTACTCCACTACGATTGCAAATAACTTTACGGTAAACGGTATTACTTCTATCGGTGGCACAAATATTGAATTTACTCGTGGCTATACCATCGCCGATGTCCACGTTCGTGGTGCTGATTATCGTTTCGTTAACGCCCATTTAGAAACCGGTGGCAGCGAGCCTTACACCACCCTTCAAGCCGTTCAAATGAATGAGTTAATGCAAGTGATTGAAGCGACGACGCCTGAATCAATACCGGTTATTTTATTAGGTGATTTTAACTCTAGCCCTAACGACACCCCCTTCATATCAGCTTCAGGCATCCCGGGTTTAGATGGTTTACCTCTTGTGCCACCTTATTTACAAGCTGTGGGATCAGGCTACTTAGACCTTTGGTTATCTAAGCCCAGAGCTCGCGATGGTTTTACATGCTGTTTTGACAGCGCCCTCTCTGATGAAGATGCCGTTTTGTATGAAAGAATCGATCACATCTTTTTTAACCCCAAAAACCGTCATATCAATAAATTAAAAATAAAGCGCCTTGGTCAGTCGAATGCCGATATGACAGATGAGAGTGGCCTTTATCCATCAGACCACGCTGGTTTATTCGGAAAAATTAAATTGGAAAAGTAATACAGCAAACGATTATAAGGGAATACGTAATCGCTTGGTAAATTCACCCCCAACAAAAGGATCAACTTAGACTTATGAGTCCGTGCCCTTATTTGCATATTCACTGACCGTTTTGGTTAATGACGGCTAAATGATCGCATGGAAGAATGAAAGTGCCTACAGGATTAGGCACTTTGCTGGGCAAAGTAGTATTTCTCGGCTGAAAGCAAAATAAAAATAAAACTAACAAAATAAAAAGGTCCGATTATGTTCAAATATTCTTTTTCGAAACCCTCTCTTATCTCGATTCTAACGCTCGCGAGTGCGTTACTATTGGGTGCAACTCAAGCATCGGCAGCGGATAACTGCTACATTATGGTGCATGGCCATGGTACGCAAGGCAACGTGGGTAATAATGCCTTGGATTCTTGGAGAACGGCCAATTTTAGTGAATACAATGGCAGCGACTTCATGGATGATTTACTCAGTACGGGTGATAACTATGCATTGGTTGGCTATGACTCTACCGATGAAAGTGGTTTTCCTTATTGGCGCGATGAAACGGCCGGTGAGATTGCACGTCAGATGATTGCCATTAAGCAAGGCAATGGCGATGGCAAGTATCACCCGCAAGCAGGGACTCAGTGTTCTGCGAATGACAACTTCTGGGTTGTCAGTCACAGCCAAGGTGCACAGCAAATGATGTGGATTGCCGGTAACGCCATTTCGGGCTCCCCCTACTACAATACGGCTTATACCGCTTCAGGAGCAAAAACAGTTAACTATCAATCAGCAATGAATGACATCTTGGGTGTCTTTACATTAGGGGGTGCAATAACTGGTACAGAAGGCGCTGATAGAGTGTGTAACGGTAACTGGTTAGATGCTTTAATTAATGTGGCATTCTTAGGTAGAGACTGTAATCCTAGCATTCAATGGCTACAAACAAACGATTCCTATGCCGTTAAAAATTACATTGGTTCAAACTTGGCAGCGCCTTTTTACACCATGGGTGGCTATAAAGGTTTCCCTGGTTTAGAAGGTGCATCTTCGGCATTAATTAACGGTGAAGACGATGGCTACATCAACCTGGCCTCTCAAATGAGCTGCTCTGGTTCTGGTAAGCGTAATATCTGGGATGACCTTAGTACTTATAGAACGTTTTTCGGCATCAAGTATGGAAGCCCAACCTATACCTGTAATAACGGGAATAAAGGCACGCCAAGAACATATAACATGGCCAGCGTGTATACCGATCATGATGCAGAAAGAAATGGTGGCATCAATGCACCTGACTATACTGGCATTCCTAATGGTCTAAGCTGTGGTAATGGTCGTAATATGGCGGGACGTATTGATTCATGTACAGCTAATTAAGGCTTTTATTCGATAGAAGAAGTTATTTTACCTTCCCTTGATTTCATTTTTTAAATGAGAACAGGGAAGGTAAAATCAGCCCAAAATAATAATAAAACTATAGGTGTACCCAAATGCAGAAAAACATAAAATACTCACTTTTCTTTGCTATCTCAGCATTAATTATTGGGGCACCCGCTTATTTATTAAGCCAAACAAATGGTACTCAACACGCAGCAGACACCAAAGAAAACCAACCAAATCATGCGATGCCTCAAACATCAAATAATCTTTATCAGATTAACCAGACTCCAGCACCCGCAGCGGGTATTCATTCAATCACCGGTATCAATTCACAAACCAGGCAAGACCAGGATAGTGAATACCAAAGCCCGATTCATCGCATTCAAGCCATACAAAATAAAAGTGAACTACACCAATCTATTCTGAACGATCATGAACAATTTTCACGATATGCTGAGTACAATCAAGTCTTTGATAAAGCGGATCAAGACCCTGTCGTTAAGCGTTATGAAATAGAAGAGCGCACCACACAAAGCACAGAAGATGAAAGCAGCCTGACCATTTGGAGTGATAAAAAATACTATCTACCGGGTGATCAAGCCACTATTTTTGCGAGTTTAAGAAATGCACAAAACGAAGCAATTCCAAGCAACTTTATCGGGCAACTTATTTTTAACGAGAAAGTTAATCTACAAACACTCCAGTTTAGTGATCAGAATCAGGATGGCGTTTATGAAAATACGCTTTCCCTAAGCAGCACAGCAGAGCAAACACTAAACGCGGGTTTATATAAGGTGTTGATCGTAAATAACAAAAATAAGCTTAGTGATGCCCTCACCTTTATCTTATCTGAGCCTGAAATCAAACTAACCGGGAGTTTTAAAGATAACCTGACAAAAACCGGTGAACTGCTTATTCAGGCAGAAGTAGCGGTCTCTGCAAAAAACAGGTTTTACTTCCAGGCCTCTCTTTATAGCGCCAACCAATTACCGATTGGTGCGACACAACAAGCCTTAGAATTACCATCAGGAACGCATTGGGTAAATCTCGTTTTTGATGGCAGAATGATTAGAGACTCTGGCGAGTCTGGACCTTTTTTGTTAAAGAATATATCACTCGCTAAAGTCACTGTTCCTATGCAGCGCGCGCCCTTGGATAGCGCTGAATATTTCACGCAAGACTACGCACTAAATCAATTTAATTCGAGTAATAAGCAGCAAGATGATAAGCTTCAGGCCGCCAAAAGCAGCCCATAACGCTGCTTAAAGGCAACATGAGGAGGGTATATTAATTCAAAACGTCATAGACCAAACTTCTGTTTCAATACTTTTAGTTTTTCATCACTGTAGGCTGATTCAATCGACTTTAGGTTTTCTGAGGTCACTAAGGTTTCATAGGCATGAATAATATCGTATATCCACTTATCCGGTACAAATGCCGTTATTTGTTGTTCAGTAATCACTTCTGAATCCCCTTTCAAATCTAAATGAAGCGTTAACACTTCTTCTCCAGTTGACAGAAGTAATGATAAATTTGAGCTTTTAAATGTCTCGCCATAATAGGCAATGCAAGCACCCGCCCTATCTGCAAACTTAAGCATATAAGTATTGCCATTCAACTTAAATTGAATCGACCGCTCGTCACCTTCTTGAACAACGATAGATGAGGTGATGTCACAATGGATCAGACTTTCATCTTGAGTAATTCTAAGATTAGCCCGATTCGATAGTTCTTTATATAAGTGGATGAGTCGCTGATCCAAACGAAGCACTTTTGCTAATTTACGTCGCTCTTTTATCGCAGAAAAAACATCGCCATGACTCAGTTGGCTTTGGCGTTCTATTCGCTGCAAAGCTCGGCTTATCGTCGATTGTAAATGATCGAAGGCTGAACGCACCGATAGTAAGGTTAAATCATCATAGTTTTGTGACACATCCGCGCCCTCTTAAAAAGAACTTCTATGAAAAAGAATAGCGTAAACTGAGCAAAGCCTATCTGTAATTTATCAGTATAAGCATTTAATTATCATACCATCATCGACTAAGCTTTAATCAGTGTATCAATTTATATGCCAATGCAAATTAAGTGCACGACACCGCTTCTGTGCTCTATATTAACGCAAGAAATTACAATTTTCGTGGAAGACGGTAAAATATAGCCGCAACATCTGTCATTATTTTTTCATTAAGATACACTTTGCTGTCATTAATAGTCGTTAGTTTTATCAATTTGTAGCTTTAAATTTAAGGAACATGGAATGATTAAAAACTGTTTATTCCCGGTAGCAGGTTACGGAACTCGTTTTTTACCGGCAACCAAGGCGATGCCTAAAGAGATGCTGCCCCTGGTCAACAAACCCTTAGTTCAATATGGTGTTGAAGAAGCACAAGAAGCAGGTATGCATAATATTGGTTTTGTGACCGGTCGAGGTAAACGTGCCATTGCAGATCACTTTGATATTAGCTATGAATTAGAGCATCAAATTAAGGGCTCGGGTAAAGAAGAATTACTCACCTCTATTCGTGGTCTCATTGATAACAACACCTTCTCATTCACTCCTCAACATGAAATGAAAGGTTTAGGCCACGCTATTTTATCAGGCAAAACCTTAGTGGGTGACAATGCCTTTGCGGTTGTGTTGGCGGATGACTTTTGTATCGGTGAAGAAGAAGGCGAAGGCGTATTAAAACAAATGGCCGAGCTATATAAGCAATTCCGGTGCAGCATTGTCGCGATTCAAGAAGTGCCTGCCAATGAAACCCATAAGTATGGTGTGATTGCCGGTGAAACCATGAAAGAAGGTTTATACCGAATTACCGACATGGTTGAAAAACCAGCACCAGAAGATGCACCATCTAACCTTGCCATTATTGGTCGTTATATTTTAACACCCGACATTTTCGATATTATCGAAAATACCCCTGCGGGAAAAAACGGTGAAGTTCAAATTACCGATGCCCTGATGACACAAGCCAAGAAAGGCTGCGTGTTAGCTTATAAATTTAAAGGGCAACGGTTTGACTGCGGCAGTGTGGATGGTTTTGTTGATGCAACTAACTATGTCTACAAAAACATCTACAACCCGAACATTGCATAAAATTCCCTTAGACGAAAAAAGGGGCATCAATAGCTTATTGGTGCCCCTTTTTTATTGGGGGTAGTACACTCTAAGGTGCGATAGCGGCCAACTTTTTGTATACAATTTGTTCTTTCGGTATTCTTTTCTTTCTTATAAGAATAAAAGAAAGGATTATATAAATAAAAAAACTTTGGGATGTTGAAGAGCTAGCAAACTGTTGGACTTTGTCGTTTAAAGAACTTGAGTTAAAAGGAAGTAAACCCGAAAAAAGCCATTTGGGGCTGTTTGCTCAATTGAAATGCTACCAAAATACTGGCAAGTTCCCATACAAACCCTCTGATATCCCAAGTGTCCCCATTCAGTATATATGCGACCAACTGGAAGCCAAACTATCGTAAGCGCTCTACAAACCACATGCTATTCTGAAGAAAATCAACATGTCATAGTGATGTCCTAATCACATAGGGTAATGACATGAAATCAAAACAATGGCAGAAGCACGTCGATGCGTTCAACAAAAGTGGACTATCCAAAAAAGAGTACTCGGTTAAGCATCAACTGGTTTACCACCAGTTTTTGTATTGGTTCGGAAATCTCAACCGTGCCAGTGCTACAGACTTTATCCCTGTCATCGTGCCCGCCGAAGTAAAAGATACACCAATACCTAGCTTAAATAACGTGAGTACGACGCTTGGGGTGATTGAATTTCCTAACGGTGCCCGGTTAATCATTCAATCGCCCGACCTTCTCCCTTTATTACCGAGCCTGCTCATCGGGAGCAATAAGGAGTTAAGCCTCCTACAAGGCGACTAATTGCAGCATCATTGACTGCATTCTGACATGAGCTATCAGGATTCATCACCTGAGCGAGGAACATCGAAAGAGTTTCTGTCGGAGGAAAAAGGCGTTCTCTATGCTCAGGAAGTAACGCTTCAACCTCAGAAAAAAGTTCTGGTCCGGTGAGTGTGTTAAAAAACTGATAGGAGTTGGTATTTTTAGCGTGTTTTTGGATACGTGTTTGTTGGAATTGAAGAGGATTACGATTACTATGGTGCATGAAGACTGGCTCAGTGGTTGATTAAATTGTTTGGTCACAATTAGTTTATCACTAGTCAGTCTTTTTCTGTATTTTCAATTAGTTAGTGCTTAAGTAAGTGCCATTCGTCACTGATAATCATAAGTCGACGCCTCCCACTCCGAGGCATCCAGAGCTAAACTCAA
>CAXBDA010000064.1:0-16656 GCA_963974595.1 uncultured Oleiphilus sp.
AGTCGACCAATTTCTGGAGATACCGGCTTATTTGAAATACAGCGTGTTGCAGAACTTGCTGATTGGGCTCCCTGTCAATCTTCAGATCGAGGAAGCTATACCCAAGTTTCAATATTAACTGATTATGTCGCTCATTTATTGACGTATATCGATGTTGATAATATTACGCCCTTAAAATTGGTCGTGAATTCAGGTAATGGCGCGGCGGGTCATGTGATTGATGCTTTGGAAAGCAGCTTTGCATCCTTGAATGTGCCTATCGAGTTTATAAAAGTTCATCATCAGCCAGATCCAAATTTTCCAAATGGCATTCCTAATCCTTTGTTAGTCGAAAATAGAGAACATACATCTAAAGCCATATTGCAGCATGGTGCCGATATGGGCATTGCCTGGGATGGTGATTTTGATAGATGTTTTTTGTTTGATGAGAAGGGCTGTTTTATAGAAGGTTATTATATTGTTGGTCTGCTTGCTGAAGCCTTCTTAAAGAAAAATCAAGGGGCTAAAATCATCTTTGACCCGCGTGTTTATTGGAATACCGTCGATATCATTGAGGCCAATAACGGCCAAGCTGTAATGTCTAAAACAGGCCATGCTTTCATCAAAGAGCGGATGCGCTTAGAAGATGCCGTCTATGGCGGTGAGATGAGTGCTCATCATTACTTTCGCGACTTCTTTTACTGTGATAGCGGCATGATCCCCTGGCTCTTAGTGGCTGAGTTAATCTGTGTCAAATCCCAGGCTTTGTCTGACATGGTCAAAGACCGTATCCAAAAATATCCTTCTTCCGGTGAGATTAACTTTACGGTTAAGGATGCTAAATCTGTTTTTGAGCGAATTCAGCATTATGACTGGGGTGAGTCTTATGAGCTTCATACTATTGATGGACTGGATTTAGTATTCAAGGATTGGCGGATGAATGTACGAAGCTCTAACACTGAACCTTTAGTGCGTTTGAATATAGAAAGTAAGGGCAATCCTGAGCTTGTAGCTTCAAAATTAAAGTTACTAGAAGGTTTAATTTGTTAATATTGAATGTGATACCTTATCTTCAGATGAAGTGGTCGATGCAAAAATAAATGCCTCGTTAGAACTTTATAAAAGCTTAGGTGAACAAAAAATAGATCTGGTTATTAATCGAAAAAAATGGCTTTTCTTTGCCTATTTATGATCTTGCAAAAAAGGTAAGGTGTGCCTCTTTAAAGAGATTTGCTAAAAAATATTATTAAGAGACCTTTGTACGACTCAGTTCTTCGCCTCCTCGTTGTAATTCCTGTAGTCTTGTGTGCCGGAATGGCATGGTTGTAAGCTTGAGTTTATGTCGTGCAAAGGTCTCGTTAGATTGTAAAAGCTTAATTGATAAGGTAACTAAATAATGAAAGTGACGGTCTTTGGTATTGGTTATGTCGGCTTGGTTCAAGCAGCGGTTTTGGCCGAGGTGGGTCATGATGTTTTATGTGTTGATATAGACGAGACACGTGTAGAAAATCTTAAAAAAGGCATTATCCCTATTTATGAACCAGGTTTAACGCCTTTAGTGGAAGCGCATTTTAAAGCAGGTCGTTTAAATTTTACGACAGATGCTGTGGCAGGTGTAAATCATGGCGAGATCCAGTTTATTGCGGTAGGCACGCCACCCGATGAAGATGGTTCTGCTGATCTACAATATGTACTCGCGGTAGCCAGTACGATTGCTCAACATATGCAAAGTGAGAAAGTTATTGTTGATAAATCGACTGTCCCTGTCGGTACGGCTGATAAAGTGAATGCTTGCATTCAATCGATATTGGATGAACGAGATTTATCCTTAGCCTTTGATGTGGTATCCAACCCGGAGTTTTTAAAAGAAGGCGCTGCAGTGAATGATTGCTTGCGCCCTGATCGTATTGTCATTGGTACCTATTCCGAGCGTCCGCAAGAATTAATGCGTGAGCTTTATGAGCCTTTCAATCGTAATCACGATAAAGTGATTTTTATGGATGTACGTTCAGCAGAGCTCACTAAATATGCTGCTAACTGCATGTTGGCGACCAAAATTTCCTTTATGAATGAAATGGCAAATTTGGCGGAATTATTTGGTGCAGATATTGAAGCGGTGCGTAAAGGCATTGGCTCTGATCCGCGTATCGGTTATCACTTTATCTATCCGGGCTGTGGTTATGGTGGTTCGTGCTTCCCTAAAGATGTTCAAGCGTTAATCCGAACCTCGGAACAAAATGATTATCAGCCGAAAATTCTCCAAGCTGTAGAAGCGGTTAATGACAAACAGAAATATAAACTGCCGAGTTTGGTAAAACGCCATTTTGCTAATAATTTATCAGGTAAAACCTTTGCACTTTGGGGGTTGAGCTTTAAACCCAATACCGATGATATGCGCGAAGCATCAAGTCGGGTGCTGATGGAAGAGCTTTGGGCTGCCGGTGCAAACGTTCAGGCGTATGACCCGGAAGCGATGGAAGAAACACAGCGAATTTACGGTGTGCGCGATGATCTAACATTGGTTGGAACGAAAGAAGCGGCACTGAAAGGGGCTGATGCCTTAATTATCTGTACGGAATGGCAGCACTTTAGAGCACCGGACTTTGATTTAGTGAAGTCTCACTTAAAAGAGTCTGTCATATTTGACGGACGTAACTTATTTGAGCCGGGTCGTATGGATAAGAAAGGCTTTATTTACTATGCGATTGGTCGTGGTGAAAGCGTTAAAGGCTAACTATTGATAAACCCACATTATAGGGTGTGCTTGTGCATCCTATAATGTGGGTTTTGGTTCTTCTACTTGCCCCTTAGGTACCGTTCACGTACTCTTCAATTTTTTATTCTACTATACGAATTATTCAAACAATGAATTCCTATTTGAACCTTAAGTTGCCAGCTGTTTTTTTTAAAATATCTATTTTAGCCATATTTATGTGCAGTTCTGTTAGTGCATCACCTTGGATCTCGGTGGGTGAAACTCGCCTAAAGCAAAATTTACATTTGCTAAATGATACGGGAGTGATGTCTATATCGCTGACTACATGGCCCATTATGTGGGCTGATGTTCAGGCTGAGTTGAAAGATATTGATTTATCGAGTCTTAATCATGCCCAGAAAATGGCACTTAGAGAGCTCAAGTTTGAAATGCAATTTCAAACCAAGAAAGAAATGCAGCGTTCGCTGGAAGTATCCGCTTCAAGTTCACGTACCAGCTTTCGTAATTTTTCCAGTTCAAATTATGAAAAAGCGCGCATTACCCACGTTTTCGATTGGAATGGAGAAGATTTTGCGTTCAAACTGCAAGCAAACTTAACCACAGACCCAGGGGAGGATGCGACAGACTCCCAACTCTATGGATCGTTTGTTGCGGGCGCTATTGGTAACTGGGTGCTGGGTGTGGGTGCTATTGATCGTTGGTGGGGTGCAAGCTCTCAATCGAGCTTGATTCTGAGCAATAATGCACGGCCTGTACCGGCTGTTTTTTTCAGAACAAAAGGTGCGCAGCAATTTGAAACGGCTTTGCTTTCCTGGTTGGGTGATTGGCAGTTTGTTTCTTTTGTTGGCCAATTAGAAAGTAATCGAGTCATCCCTGAAGCCAAAATGACAGGAATGCGTTTTACCTTTCAACCTTTTGATAGCCTGGAGATTGGTTTGTCGCGTGCTATGCAGTGGGGAGGCGAAGGTAGAAGTGAGTCGATAGGTACTTTCTGGAAATCGCTTACATCACAAGGTGAAAACACATCAGAGCAAGCGGGTAATCAACTTGCTGGGTATGACTTGCGATATAATTTTCTTCGTACTCAAAGCTATGGTGCCACTTTATATGCCCAGCTAATCGGTGAAGATGAGGCCGGCTACTTGCCATCAAAATTCACATCCCAAGCAGGCTTAGAATACAATGTAGCGTTAAATTCTGGCAGTAGTTTAAATCTTTTTATTGAGCACACTAATACAGTCGCAGGATCAATTGGTGGCAAACAATTTGATACCGCATATTCACATGGCGTTTATAGAACAGGGTATCGCCATCGGGGAAGGGTGATAGGGGCGACCTACGATAATGATGCGAAAGTATATTCGGCCGGTTTAGGTTATCAGTTTGGTGAATTAGCTCAACGCGTATCATCAGTTATTAGTCGTATTGAGTTAAATACAGATGGTTCTGCTGGATTTAATACGGTAAGTTCTTCAGCATTAGATTTATATTATGTGGAATTATCCTATCAACAGCTTTTATTTAATGGCCAGTTTAAGCTTTCAAGCTCTTATATGAGTGAACTGCCCGACTTGTTGATAGAGGATTATAAGAAATTTAATCTCAGTGCGCAGTGGACGTACCGGTTTTAGCGGTGCTTGTTTACACTTTAGGGTAATACCTATTTTAAATTGATAATTTATTTTGTAATTTGTGGCGGGTTGGTTAAAATAAATACACCTTATATCTTGCGCTGAAAGACTGCTATTTTTTTAAGGTAAAACGTCAGGAAAAATAAAAACGATAAGGAATCTTTTTAGGTGTTAAATAAACTGCTGTACATGCCTCGATATCAGAAACGTTTAGTATCTGTCTGTGTTGATTCAATTAGTTTACCCGTTGCGTTCTGGTTAGCCTTAAGCCTTCGTTTAGATACATTTTACATCCCAAGTGACTTATCTATCCTGTTAGTCACTTTTCTTACAGTTCTAACGAGTATATTCGCATTTGCCCGGCTGGGTTTGTATCGTGCCGTGATTCGTTATATGAGCAACCATGCGATGGTGGCTATTATCTCGGGTGTGGCAATATCTACTGTCATTCTATCGGTTCTCGGGTTTTTATTTAGTGCACCGTTACCTCGTTCTGTGCCGATTATCTATGCGTGTTTAGCACTTATCTTTGTCGGCGGTAGCCGCATGATTGCTCGTTCACTTGTACATCGAAAAATGATGCAGCCTAAAGAGCGTGTGGTGATTTATGGGGCAGGTAAGTCTGGCTTGCAGTTGAGCTCTATTTTATTTCATGGAAAGGGTCTTCAGCCAGTTGCATTTATAGATGATGATGCATCTAAACAAGGCAGTATTTTAAATGGGTTATCTGTTTATGGGCCAGATAAAATAGGAAAAATTATTGATAAATATGGCGCTAAACGTATTTTATTGGCACTTGGTCATGCGCCACGCTCTATTCGAAGTAAGGTTATTCAGTCTTTAGAAACACAGCCTGTTATTGTTCAAACTATCCCGCAGATTAATGATGTGGTCAGTGGTAAGGCGAAAATTGAAGAAATCAGGGATGTTGATATTGAAGACTTACTGGGCCGTGATGAAGTGCCTGCTGATCGGGAAGGTTTGTCAGGCTGTATTTCAAATAAAGTTGTGATGGTAACGGGTGCGGGTGGTTCAATTGGTTCTGAATTATGTCGCCAGATTGTTAAACTCAACCCGAGCCGTTTGGTTTTGTTTGAGCTGTCGGAATATGCGCTTTATCAAATAGAACAAGAAATATCGGAATATATCCGAAAAAAAGACTTAAAAACTGAAGTTCACGCCATTATGGGCTCTGTGCAAAAACAGCATAGAATGGAAGTGGTGATGAAGAGTTTCTCTGTAGAAACGATTTATCATGCTGCTGCATACAAGCATGTGCCACTTGTCGAGCATAATGTAATTGAAGGGGTGCGTAATAACGTATTTGGTACATGGTATTGCGCAGAAGCTGCTATTAAAGCCGGTGTGAGTACGTTTGTCTTGGTGTCTACTGATAAGGCGGTGCGTCCTGCCAATATTATGGGAGCGACCAAAAGGCTGTCTGAATTAGTGCTTCAGGGTTTGGCGAAGAGACAAAACGATACACGTTTTTGTATGGTTCGTTTTGGTAATGTCTTGGGCTCTTCTGGTTCAGTTGTACCCTTGTTTAGACGCCAGATTCAAGAGGGTGGCCCGATTACCGTGACACACCCTGATATTACCCGTTATTTTATGACCATTCCTGAAGCCGCTTTATTGGTTCTGCAAGCAGGCTCTATGGGCTCGGGTGGTGATGTATTTTTGTTGGATATGGGCGAGCAAGTTAAAATCTCTGATTTGGCTATTAAGCTAATTCATCTAATGGGTTTAGAGCCGAAAACAGAAGATAATCCTGAGGGTGATATTGCGCTTCTATATACTGGCTTACGCCCGGGTGAAAAGCTTTATGAGGAGTTGTTAATTGCAGATGACCCTATTCCGACAAATCACCCTAGAATCATGAAAGGTCGTGAGATATCGTTACCGTGGCCAGAAGTTGAAGCAATCTTAACTCAAATTGATCAATACTCGCATTTATTTGATTGTTATTCTGTTCGAAATGTACTTTTGAATGCCCCGCTTGGTTATAACCCCACTGAACAAATTAATGACTTGGTATGGAATCTTTCGAAGAGTGAGTTTCTTAAAAATACAGATTTTGATTCGAAACAAGGTTTAGGGACGGTATTAGCGCCTTCATTAACTGTTGGCAAACCTTTAAGTGCCTCCAATGTAGTGCCTATTTCAAGAACACCCAAAAAACACGCGTAATTGATTTTTGAAGATGTTTGTTATTAGTAGTGAGGTGGTGGTATGTCTACGCCATCCTCTTTACCATTAACGCTCATATTCTGCATGCTTTGCTTAAGTAAGCGGTTCGCATCCCAGAGCTTCATTATTTCTTTATCTTGTCGTGTCACAATATCATTTAAGGTATTCACTAAGTCGTCTTGAAAGATGGTTTTCATTTCAAGCTCATTTAGTCTCATTTCTAATGTATCTAGCTGCTCGGGCGTCATTGTCTTAGTCTCGGTGTGTTTGTCGTGTTTAGTCGGAAAAATCATGGGATAATGCTGGCTTGCGAAAGATTAATCAATCTTGGTCTCTCATTCTACGAATAAAATCTGTTATGATGCATGCGCTTTAATAAATGAAGTCGTTTAAGTGGCTGTTTAATTTAATATTACCTGCTATTTACTAAGTTTATTAAGCCTAACCTTTGCCATATCAATCAGTTCTGATTTTTGCTGGGCAAGTTAGTTTTACTAAAATGATTGGTTTAATCATTTATTATTCATAAATTAAAAATGAGAAATATACATGTCTACACAAAGTTTATCTAAAAAACTCTTAGTCAGTGCGGTTGTTGCTTTGCCTTTTCCCTACCTATTATTGATCGTTGCTCAATTTGCAGCCGCTTTGCCTAATGAACTTAGCGCGAGTGCATTTTTATCAAGTGATCAGGGTGCCAACTTTTATATCGTTGCTTGGTTGATTTTTTTAGCTGCGTCACTGATAGCGACAATTGCAGTAGGTGGAAGCAAATCCAGCAGTGGTTCTTCACATTATTCAGACGACTCAGATAGTTCTGATGGTCCTGAAGGAGCTGAGTCTGGCAGTGTTAAGTGGTTCAATGTCAATAAAGGTTTTGGTTTTATCACGACCGATGCGGGTGAAGATGTTTTTGTTCACTTCCGTTCTATTCGTGGCCATGGTCGGCGTTCTTTACGTCAGGGGCAGTTAGTACGTTTTGATCTTAGTGACGGTGAAAAAGGCAAACAAGCAGATAATGTGTCTGTCGTTAAGTAAGGGCTGAATTATTTTATTACTGCAAATTTAATAGATAAGGGTTGAATTTGCAGTAATTAGTTATATTGAAGTATCTATCAGTAGTTTTTGAATGATAGGTAGTGACCAAATACCAAAACTAATCATTAAGCTTCCACTTACCTGTCTAAACCACGGCCGTTTTATAAAGTGATTAAGCTGTTGAGCAAACATGCCTGTTGCTAACATTGCTGGCAGTGTGCCCAAACCAAAGCAAAGCATAATTAAGCCAGAGCCTGTCACGCTACTTTCTAAACTTGCCCAAATCAATGCTGAATAGACTAATCCACAAGGTAACCAGCCCCAAATCATGCCAACGAAAAGCGCATCTTTTGTGTTTCGAATGGGAATAAAGCGTGTTGATAGTGGCTGTATAAATGGCCAGAGATACTTGCCTAATTTTTCGGCATAAATAATCCCATTGAACCACTTGCCTAAATAGAGCCCCATTAAAATCAGCATAATGGCGGCCATATAACGCAATATAATCAAAGCTGATAGCTGCTGGCTGAGCAAAAAACCCAAGCTGCCAATAATAAGGCCTGCTAGTGTGTAGCTAGTGATACGGCCAATATTGTAAGCCAGTATATGCTTATCGATTAACGGCCCTGAAGTTGTTTGATTTTTCTTGAGAGGCTGGGTATTTAAACCTAATGCGCTAGATAGCCCGCCGCACATGCCGATGCAGTGCCCTGAGCCAAGTAAACCAAGCATGAAAGCCGATACAAGAATATATGGGTCATTAAGCATAGTTATTGTTTTTCATCATCTTTTAGGTTTTCTTTTGGGGCTTCTTTTGCTTTTTTAGGCTTATCGTCCGGGCCTGGAATCATATCTGCATCATCGTCATAGAGTATGCTGTGCGCAGGCCCTTCAAGGTCATCATATTGACCGTTTTTGACAGCCCAGCCAAAAATAGTAATTGCCAAAGCAATAAGAATGATCGAGAGTGGAATAAGTACAAATAAAACTTCCATGGACGTACCTGTTAATGTTTTAGACGAATGGAGTTGAATACAACAAGTAAAGAGCTTAACGACATGCCTAGCGCTGCAAAGTACGGGGGTATGTAACCGGCAGCTGCCAAAGGAAGCATACAAATATTATAAAAAATCGCCCAGCTTATGTTTTCTTTAATTATTTTACGAGTATCGCGTGCTTTAACAAACGCCTCGCTCAGTACCTTTAAGTCACCATTTAATAAAATGGCATCCGAATTCATTTTGGTGATATCGGAAGCCTCGCCCATGGCGATAGACAGTTTTGCACCCGATAGAACCGGTAAGTCGTTAATGCCATCTCCGATCATGGCTATCTTTTTACCTTCAGCCTGTAGCTTTTTAATAAAGTCTAACTTTTCTTCTGGCGATTTAGAGAAGTGGAAAGAGGGGATGTCCAAGTGCTCAGCGATCAATTTAACCGCATGAGATTGATCCCCACTCAGTATATGTAGTTTTAAACCTAAGTGTTTAAAGTCTTCAATGGCTTGTTTGCTATTATCTCTCAGAGTGTCACTTAGCATAAATTGGGCAATGATTGACCGTCCATCACTTAGGAACAAGCTAAGCCCAGAGAAGGCTTCGACGGCTTCTGAGTTGTTATGTGATACAAAGTCTAATTTACCAAGATAATATTGCCTGTTTTTATCGCTAGATAAAGAATAAAAGCCTTGAAGCCCTTGGCCGATTATATTCTTGATGTTTTCAGCTTGGTTTTTCAGGTAGGGTTTAAAGGTGTTAGCAATCGGGTGAGTGGATTGTGCCTCTAATGCAGCAGCGATCTCTAGTACTTGCTCGGTTGAGTAATGAGTAAATACCTTTACCCTTTCTAGAGAGAGTTTGCCCTTGGTTAATGTGCCCGTTTTATCGAAGATAATATCGGTGATTTGAGTCATTGCTTCTAAAACATGGGCTTTTGCGATTAAAAAACCATGCTTGCGTAAGAAGGTGTTTGTACTTGTGAGGGCTGTGGGTGTGGCAAGAGATAATGCACAAGGGCAGGTGACAACCAATACAGACAGTACAATAGGAAATATTTTATCCGGGTCTTGGATGTACCAGTAAATCCCCACTAAGACAGAACTTAATAAAACGGCTGCAACAAAATAGCTGGCAATATGATCGGCAATAAGCATAGTGCGAGGTTTTTGGCTATGCGCTTTATCGAGCAGTTTTATAATGGCGGCTACTCGGCTATCTTTTGGTTTTGCTGTTATTTTTACTTGTAAAGTATTTTCAATATTAACGGTTCCGCCACTCACAAAACTTCCCTGAGACTTTTCAATGGGCAGAAACTCTCCACTTAAAGCAGACTCATCAACGCGTGAGTTTCCCTTTATAACGATGCCATCGGCAGCAATAATCTGGCCCTGCTTAATGACTAATAGATCATCGATGTTAAGTTTATGTGCTGGAATTGATTTTTCTATATTATCGACTCTTACTATTGCTGTGCTGGGTAAGAGTCGTGACATTTCAATATCGCTATTAAGATGTTTGTGTCTTGTTTGCATTTCAATAAAGCGGCCAAGTAACAAAAAGAAGGTAAACATAGAGACAGAGTCAAAATAGACATCGCTCTCAATGTTCGCATTACCTGCAAAGGTGACCCAGGAACTGGCAATGAAAGCGCCTAATATGGCTATACTGACAGGGAAATCCATGGTGAGGTGGCCAGTCTTTAAATCCCGATAGGCCGCTAAGAAAAAGGGTTTGGCTGAAAATAAAACTACGGGGATGCACATGATAAAGCTGACCCACCGAAAAAATAAAATAAATTCAGTGGTAATGCCGCTATAGAAGCCTAGATACAAAGGTAAGGCAAACATCATGTTCTGCATGCTGGCGATACCGGCTACAGCGATGCGAAAAATAGTCGTTTTCTTTTCTTGATCAGCGTTCTCTCTAGCCAGACCTTCTTCGTAGGGAAAGGCCTTGTAACCAAGCTTCCTGATAAGGATAAGCATATTGCTGAGTTGCAGCTGGTCATGACGCCAGCTTAGGTGTGCTTTATGGCTTGTATGATTGACGTTAAATGAATGGACGCCTGGTATGTTAGATATTTCTTTTTCCAATAACCAAATACAGGCCGCACAGGTAATGCCGCCAATGCTCAATGAGACTTCACTAAGCTCATCAATTTGCTCTACAAATTCTTTTTGTAGTTCTGGATCATCATAAAGTTTTAATTCGTCGATATTGCTTTGGTCAAATGCATCTGGTTTTGTTGAGGCTTCTGTACGGTGTTGATAAAAACTTTCCAAACCACCCGTAACAATGGTTTCTGCAATCGCCATGCAGCCAAGGCAGCAAAATACTTGTTGTTTGCCTGCAATTTTAAGACTCGCGCTAAAACCTTTGGGGATAGGTTCGTGGCAGTGAAAACATTGCTTATCCATTAGAGTGGCTTATTGCTCGTTTAGTGCGCTTATATTTAGCTGGAAATTGCTTAAAGGCAGAATGACTTCTTCTCTTAAACGCCAGCTATCATCGTAGGCATACAGGTCAAGATAGCGTCTTCCCTGAATGTTATGAGGCAGCTCGCCAAGGTAAATACCGTTCCCGCTAGGCAATAATTTAATAATGATATCTTTGGAAGCAACGGTTGGGTGGAGCAACTTCAGGGTGAGAAAAGGCTGTGTTGCAATTTCAGATCTTGTAACCAGATTTAATATCACTTCAGTATTGTTGACTGATATAAACGGCTGTATTCCCAGTGAATTAGCAAGCTGATCTTGTTCAATTGTTTGGTTTATTGCCATGCCGTCTTTGTAATAGTTGTCACTCACCAGTGAATCCTTACCGACCACGGCCACGGTGACCATAATGCTGCTGAGGGTGACGGAAGCAATAGGGACGCTCAACAAAAACCATAACCAAGGTTGTTTGTACCAAGGGCGCGATGCTTCATCAATAATGGCGGTACTCATGTAATTCTCCAGAAAAATTTTATTTAGTTCAGTATGCCGAACCCAAAAACCGACTTTCGCTTTCAGCTCTTAAATTCGGATCATCTTTAGATTGAATAATAAATTCAATGTCATACGTTGAGCTTTTCATATATTCAGGGTCAACTTCGACACTGGTAGGTAAGGTATATATTTCGCCTGATTGAACCGTAATATCTGTTTTAGTGGTAATGTTTAAGCCTTCTAAGCCGGTAACAGATAATTCGAATTGTTGTTTTTGATCAGACATATTCATGATCTTTACGGTAAATGCATTTTCAATTTTACCCATTCCGGTTAATTGATAGAGTGCTCCCCGGTCTCTGATGATATCTAGTTCTAATGGAATTCGAGTGATTAAGGTATAGGAAAAGGCACCGATCATGATAGAAAGTAACAATGCGTAGGCAATCGATTTAGGGCGAAGTACATGGCTGGTTTTACCTTCTAATCGGTGCTCGGTGGTATAACTAATCAGGCCTTTTGTGTAATCCATTTTTTCCATGATAGAATCGCAAGCATCGATACATAGAGCACAACCAATGCATTCGTATTGAAGGCCGTCGCGAATATCTATACCGGTTGGGCATACCTGCACGCACATGCCGCAATCAATACAATCGCCTAGCCCTTGTTCTTTGTAATCAGTATTACGCTTACGGCTGCCTCTTGGATCACCTCTTTCTTTGTTATAAGAAACAACTAAAGTATCGGCATCAAACATAACAGACTGAAAGCGTGCGTATGGGCACATGTATAAACAAATTTGTTCGCGTAACCAGCCAGCATTAACGTAGGTGGCAATTGTGAAAAAAGCTATCCAGAATAAGGCCCAGCTACTAGCGATAGATAGCGTAAATAGATCGGGTACAAGCTCTCTCATTGGGTAGAAATAACCCACAAACGTGAGACCTGTTGCAAATGCGACCAATAGCCATAATGCATGTTTAGCGGTTTTCTTTAAAAATTTGCCTGAGCTGAAGCCCGCTTTATCCAGTTTTATTCGTTGGTTACGGCTGCCTTCTATTTTTTCTTCTATCCATATGAAGATAAATGTCCATGCAGTTTGAGGGCAGGTGTAACCACACCAGACTCTGCCAAATAAAGTCGTTACAAAAAACAGACCATAGGCGCAAATAATTAAGAGTATAGACAGTAAAACAAATTCTTGAGGCCAGAAAGTCATGCCATAAATATGGAACTTACGTGCGGGTAAATCAAAGTGGAGTAATTGTTGGCCGTCTATTGATATCCAGCAAATTGAAAAATATGCCAACATTAATAACCAAAGTGAAAACTTTCGGGCCTTTTGAAATAAGCCGGTAATTTTTTTTACGTAAATTTTCTTTCGTGATTCGTAAAGCTCTATGGTTTTGCTGACGTCACCCTGCTGAGAGCTTTGTCCGTAAACCTCAAGTTTTTGGGTGCCTGGCTCAATGTTCTGTACAGGGATTTTTTTCGACATAAGCGACCACTTTAACGGCTAACTAAAAAGGTGGCTAGTCTGTTTAGGTAACCGTATTTTTAGTAATGAGTATTTCTTTTAAGTATTCAGAGTTGATCAAATTAAAAAACAAGGCGTATGTATCATGGCGTTTATCATACACGATACATACGGCTTGTTTACGAAGACTTATTTTTTAGAAAGACTGTAAACATACGCTGCTAAGAGGTGGATTTTTTCTTCACTTAGTTTGTCTGATTGTGCCGGCATGACGCCTGCGCGACCATAGTTTAAGGTTTGGGTGATTTTTTCAGCCGTGCTTCCGTATAACCAGATATTATCGGTTAGGTTTGGTGCACCTATAGCCTGGTTACCTTTTGCATCAGCACCATGGCAGGCAGCACACGCTGTGACATACATTTCACTACCGGCTTTCACCGCCATTTTATCATCGCTTCGACCACTAAATGATAAAAGATAGTGAGTTAAGTTTGAAACGTCTGCGGATGTCATGCCTGGGTTCAAACCTTTAGCAGGCATTTGTCCATTTCGGCCGTGCAAAAGCGTTGTTTTGATCGTTTCTGGATCACCACCATACAACCAGTTGTTATCAGTAAGGTTAGGGAAACCTAATGATCCGTGAGCCGTTGAGCCATGGCATAAAGAGCAATTATTTGCGAATAAACGCTGACCAACTTTCATGGCTTCTTCATCGCTCGCTAAGTCTTTAATTGGTGTTGCTGCATAGGCTTCGAATATAGGCGTATAACGCTCATTAGCTTCGTCCATTTCGGCTTGCCATTGGCCTGTCGAAGTCCAGTCTAATATGCCTTTAAAATTACCTAAACCCGGGTAGAAAATGAAATAAGCAAGACCAAAAATGATTGTGCCAATGAACATGTACATCCACCATTTTGGCAGTGGGTTATCATATTCCTCGATACCATCAAATGAGTGGCCCATTTTTTCTTCAGTTTCGGTATCTGAAGTCTGACTTTTACGCGTTGCGTAGAGTAACCAGACGCAGCCAAATATACTGCCCAAGGTTATTATTGATACCCAATAGCTCCAAAAACTAGTCATGATTTTTTCTCTCTTTCTGACTTAAAGTACGTTCCGCGATATCTTCATCTTGAAAAGGTAAATTAGCTGCATCGTCAAAATCTTTCTTTTTTCGACCATTGAAAGCCCATAGGCATATGCCTAAGAATACTATCATTACAAGAATTGTAGAGAGACCGCGTAACGTGTTTATATCCATAATATTTATCTATTCTGTTTAGTATGTTCTTTATTTAAGAAGCGTGCCGAGTTGCTGTAGATATGCTACTAGCGCTTCAATCTCGGTTTTGCCACGAACAGCATCTGCCGCATTCGCAATGTCTTCATCCGTATAGGGAACACCTACGGTTCTGAGTGATGCCATTTTTTTGCCAGTGACGGTGTGATCAACCTTTGCTGTAAATAACCAAGGATATGAGGGCATCTTAGATTCAGGCACCACATTTCTTGGGTTATATAAGTGGGCACGCTGCCAGTCATCACTATATCTTCCGCCTACTCTGGCTAAGTCAGGGCCAGTACGTTTTGAACCCCAGAGGAAAGGGTGTTCATAGACATGCTCGCCTGCTACAGAATAATGACCATATCGCTCGGTCTCGGCTCTGAAAGGGCGAATCATCTGGGTGTGACAGGTATGACAGCCTTCACGAATATATACGTCTCGGCCTTCAAGTTGAAGTGCAGTATGAGGCTTTAAACCTTCAATCGGCTCTTGCATATCTTTATGGAAGAAAAGCGGCACGGCTTCAACTAAAAAGCCAAAGCTGATGGCAACAACGATCAACGGGATCATAAGGCCTAGATTTTTTTCGATAATATCATGATTCATTAAAATTACTCCTAGGCTGCTGCTGACACAGTATCAAGTGCTTTGGCATCTTTTTGTTTAACGGTCATCCAGACATTGAACGCCATGACAAACATACCTGCTAAGAAAATAGCACCACCAATTGCTCTTACTAAGTAGCCATAGTGGCTAGCTTCTAAAGATTCAACAAAGCTGTAAGTTAACGTGCCATCATCGTTGACTGCTCTCCACATAAGGCCTTGCATAATACCGTTAACCCACATGGCTGCGATGTAAAGCACTGTACCTGCTGTTGCTAGCCAGAAATGTAAATTGATTAGTGAAGTGCTATACATATCTTTCAGGTTATATAGTTTAGGGATCAAATGGTAAATTGCGCCAATAGAAATCATCGCAACCCAACCTAAAGCCCCCGAGTGAACATGGCCGACTGTCCAGTCAGTATTGTGTGACAGGGCGTTAACCGTCTTGATCGACATCATAGGGCCTTCAAATGTAGACATACCGTAGAATGATAGTGAGACAACCAAGAAACGTAGCACTGGATCTGTTCTAAGTTTGTGCCAGGCACCTGATAAGGTCATCATACCATTGATCATACCGCCCCAAGATGGCGCAAGAAGTATTAACGACATAACCATACCCACACTCTGGGCCCAGTCAGGAAGTGCGCTGTAGTGTAAGTGGTGAGCACCGGCCCACACATACAAAGAAATAAGCGCCCAGAAATGAACAATTGATAAACGATAAGAATAAACAGGGCGACCCGTCTGTTTAGGCACGAAGTAATACATCATGCCTAAAAAACCAGCCGTTAAGAAAAAGCCAACTGCGTTATGGCCGTACCACCATTGCATCATAGCATCAACAGTACCGGCATATGCTGAATATGATTTCCAGAAAGTGACCGGTATCGCCATACTGTTACCAACATGAAGGATGGCAACAGTGATAATGAAGGATCCATAGAACCAGTTTGCTACATATATATGCTTGGTTTTACGTTTCATTATGGTGCCGAAAAATATAATAGCGTATGAGACCCAGACGATCGTGATAAGAATATCAATTGGCCATTCAAGTTCGGCATATTCTTTCGCACTTGTGATACCTAAGGGAAGTGTAATAGCCGCTAAAACAATAACAGCCTGCCAGCCCCAAAAAATAAACGAAGCCAAGGTGTCAGAGATTAATCTCGCTTGGCAAGTACGCTGAACCACATAGAATGATGTCGCAAATAAGGCACTGCCGCCAAATGCAAAAATAACCGCATTCGTATGAAGAGGACGGATTCGACCAAAGCTTAACCAAGCCGTATCGAAATTAAGTTGAGGCCATACTAATTGTGCAGCGAGAAGGACACCGACGGCCATGCCGACAATACCCCATACAACTGTCATAATGGCAAACTGTCTTACAACTTTATAGTTGTAAGTAATTTGATTGATCTCTTTGCTCATCGTGAGGATCCATTTATTATTGCAGGTAAGTTAAAAATGTAATTATAGTCTGGATAGTTGATTTTGTGGCGAACTATCAGGCTAAAAACAATGACGAAATAAGGAATATAATCACCCTAGATTCGGCTAGGCGTGAAGGGTACTGATGCCAGCGTACAAAATCAATATTTAAAGCGTAAATTCATAAGGAGTAAGTTGATATATGTCAATGAAAGTAAGTGTCGTAAGATTTATTAGGTATTGCTTTTTGGGGGGATGAATGTACTGAAATTGAATGTACTGAAATTGAATGTACTTCGACAGGCTTGTTGGTGAGCATACTAGGTGCTAACTGTACACAGAAGATACTAACTGTGCACAGAAT
>CAXBDA010000065.1:0-16625 GCA_963974595.1 uncultured Oleiphilus sp.
AGGCCGCTTTTGCTGTTCCGCTAGAACAGGTTCTATACATTGAAAAAGATATTAAACGAAATCTGCAAGTAAATGACTTAGATGAATTTAATCATGAAGTCATTACTTTTCAAAACAATACAGTTCAACTATATGACTTCAATCGTTTAATGGGCTCTGAAAACCATCAGCAAGCAATGTCTCGCTTAGTTTCAAAACTTGATGAAATGGAACAACAACATAAAGACTGGTTAGACTCACTTGAGATATCTTTAAAAGAAAATACGCCTTTCACCAAAGCACTAGACCCGACAAAATGCGCATTTGGTCTTTGGCATAGCCAGTTTGAAACTGAAAATGAAGAGTTATCAGAGGTTTTATCTCGCTTTGATGAGCCGCATAAAAAACTTCATGGTTTAGCCAAGCAGCTATTGGAATTAAGTAAATCAGATCACGAAAAAGCCTTAGCTATTCTTAATCAAGAACGCCTGAACACCTTAGCTGAGCTCATTCATTTATTCCATTTAGCAAAAGAAAGAGCGCTATCCAGCGTCCGCCCAATTATCCTTTTCGTAGAACATAACGAAGGAAAAGTAACCGCGCTGCGTTTAGACAATATTAACGATATTCTTACATTTGATAGAAAAGTATTTAGTCGCGATGATTCAAGTGAAGGTATTCTGAAAAGCAAAGATCGGGATTTTGTCGTTGAAGGTTTTTTAAGGGATGGTGAGAGCGCACCGTTAATGCTTATAAACTGCCAACCTCACAAATAAACTTAGCCTTATATTCTTTATAATGCGCATTAATCAATGCGCATTTCTATTCCGCAAGCCGACATATGGGCTTTTGCTTCTTGGACAGTATACTCGCCAAAGTGAAAAATACTCGCGGCCAAAACCGCATCAGCACCACCCAAGTTAACACCATCCGCTAAGTGCTGAAGATTACCAACACCACCAGAAGCAATCACAGGAATAGATATCGCATCAGTAATGGCCTTGGTCACACCTAAGTCGAAGCCATTTTTCATACCATCCTGATCCATACTGGTCAGTAATATCTCACCCGCACCATACGCTGTCATTTTCTTTGCCCATTCTATTGCATCGATACCCGTTGGCTTTCGGCCACCATGGGTAAAGATCTCCCAGCGCCCTGGCTCACCCTCTTTACTTACTTTTTTCGCATCAATTGCGACCACAATGCACTGACTTCCAAAGCGCTCAGCCGCTTCTTTTACGAACTCTGGGTTAAACACCGCAGCGGTATTGATCGCAACTTTATCAGCACCGGCATTCAACATAATGCGAATATCTTCAACTTTTCGAATACCCCCACCCACCGTTAGCGGAATAAATACCTGGCTGGCCATTTTCTCAACAGTATGCACCATCGTGTCACGATCTTGATGGCTAGCAGTAATATCTAGAAAAGTAATTTCATCTGCACCCTGCTCATCGTATTTTTTGGCAACTTCGACGGGGTCGCCCGCATCACGAATATCAACAAATTGAACACCTTTGACAACACGACCTTCATCAACATCCAAACACGGAATTATTCGTTTAGCTAAGCCCATTAAGGCATCTCCACAAAAGATTATTTTTCAAATTCATCACAAATACGCTTTTACTTTTAATAGGCAGTTATAACTTACCCGACCAATGCGCAAAGTTTTTCAGAAGCTGTAGACCTGAATGTTGACTTTTTTCCGGGTGAAATTGCACAGCAAAGATATTATCTCTAGCAATGGCTGCCGCTATTAAGTGGCCATATCGGGTTTGACCAACAACATGGTTTTCATCAGAATTAGCGGGCACGTAATAGCTGTGGACAAAATAAAAACGTGCATCGTTGTCGATTTTAGACCACAAGGGATGGTCAATCTTTTGGTTTACTTGATTCCAGCCCATGTGCGGCACTTTTAAGCGCCACCCCTCTTCTTTAAGCTCATCACCAAAATACTTCACATTTCCAGAAAATAAACCGATGCCCTCGACACCCTTATTTTCTTCACTGTGTTGAAGCAATGCCTGCATGCCGACACAAATACCGAGAAAAGGACGATCGACAGAAACCTCTCTAACAAGTGAATCCACATTCAAACGCTTCATTTCAGCCATACAGTCACGCATAGCACCCACTCCGGGCAATACGACTTTATCTGCACTCCTGATTTTCTCAGCATCAGAGGTCACAATCACATTGACATCTGGCGCAACGTATTCAAAGGCTTTAGAAACCGAATGAAGGTTACCCATACCATAATCAATAATGGCAATTGTATTCATGTTATTTGCTCATTCAAAATAAAAGACCTCAGATATGAGGTCTGAAGGGAAGGAAACGTTAAAGTGTTCCCTTGGTCGAAGGCATCATCCCCGCCATACGATCATCTAACTCTAAGGCCATACGTAATGCACGACCGAATGCTTTAAATACCGTTTCAATTTGATGGTGTGCGTTCTTTCCTTTTAGGTTATCAATATGCAGTGTTACTTGCGCATGGTTCACGAACCCCTGAAAAAACTCATAGAAAAGATCAACATCAAAACCACCGACCGAACCTTTCACAAAAGGAATATGCATGTCCAAACCAGGACGGCCTGAAAAATCAATCACCACACGAGACAACGCTTCATCAAGCGGCACATAAGCGTGACCATATCGACGAATACCTTTCTTGTCGCCAACTGCTTTGGCAAAGGCTTGACCCAAAGTAATACCCAGATCTTCAACCGTGTGATGATCATCGATATGCAAATCACCTTTGGCAACTGCATCAATATCGATCAAACCATGACGACAAATCTGATCCATCATATGCTCTAAAAATGGCACACCTGTATCAAATTTTGCCACACCCTTACCATCCAGATTAATACTCACCTGAATCTGGGTCTCTAAGGTATTTCTTTCTACTTGGGCCTTACGCTCAGCCATTTAACCCTCCAAGGGATATTTTATTCAACGTATCGTATCTTGATGCTAGAAGCTTACGCTAAAGCACCTTTCAAATTATCAATATACTCATCTACCATGCCATTAAACTCATGTTTAACCACTGGACTGATCGCCAACTTCAACAATCCAGGCAGTGGCAAGGTTAATTCTGAAGACGTTTTAAAATGGATATCGGTTCCTTTCACCCCTTCTGTGATCGTCCAAGACCCTGAAACAACACCATTACCTTCGCCTTTAATGGGTGACCAGGTAATAATGCCCGAAGCAGCATCAGGTGTGTATTTACACGCATAAATAGTTTGAATAGCATGATCACCCAAACCTACTTTTTCCATTTCCCAACGAAACGTGTTATCGCCTAAATCGGTCAAGGCTGCGACTTTAGGGAAGTGGCCAGCAGATTTAGGCACATCAGCAAGTAATGCAAATGCAGTATCTTTATCAGCTGAAACGGAAAATTTACGATCTAATTCAATATTCACTTTAACGGTCATACCCTACCTCAATATTATTATCTGAATTTAACCCTCTTAAAGGGGTATTTTTTAATAAACTCGTTTTCTGAAAACAACTTTAAACAAATATTCTTCATCTATAAACTGAGGAGAATAATAAACAGTTCGACAGCAAAAAGCCATGTTAGGATAGCTCCGGCTTTTACTAACCAAACAACGGAGACAGACATGCATAAATCTATAAAAATAACCCTTTTCTGCATAATTGGTATTCCTTTCATAATACTGTCTGCCCTTTTAAGTGTGTTTCTTTTAAAAGATGCGAATGATTTCAAACCAACAATAGAAGAACAAGCCAAGGCTCAGGTCGGTCTCAATCTCATAATTGAAGATAAACTTAGCTGGTCAATTTTCCCTATCGGCCTAGAAATTAACACCTTAAAAATACTCGACCAAAACCTGGCACCTTTTGCTTCAGCAGATAAAATAGTTGCCAGCATCGACTTCTGGTCTCTTTTTAAAGGCACACCTAAAGTTGAAACTATTTTTCTGGATGGTTTGAAACTAGAACTCGTTCAAACAAGCGACTCCAAAAATAATTGGAGTAATATTTTACCGCCTGAATCAGCAGATGAATCCGTCAAAATTCAAACAGATTCAGGGATGGCAGACAAAACAAGCTCGCTTAATTTTTTGGTTGAATCATTTCAGCTCAGTAATACTAATATCCGTTTTGAATCCAAACCTCAAAACATAGAATTAAACATTAACCCCTTAAATCTATTACTTACCAACATTACCTTAGGCGAGACATTCCCTCTTACCCTGTCTTATTCTCTAAACGAGACAAAAAACAAGATCCAACTCGACTCAAGCTTAACAGCCAGACTTTATGCATCAAAAGATCTAACAAAATTCACCTTATCGAATGTTGAGAATAGCTATGAAGTCAACGCTCCCAATATTAGTGCGAAGACAATCAATTTAAAGATGGCATCTGAAGTTGATATAGACACAAAAACTGAGTCAATCGACATACCCTCTCTGTTAATTTCATTAAATAATTTAGCGTTTGAAGGCCATGCCAAAATCAAAAATTACAGCAAAGAATTAAGTGTCAGTTCTGAAATAAATATTCCGGAATTTTCTCTTAAAGCGCTCTTAGAAAGTTTAAACATCCCTCTTCCAGACATGCAAAACAAAGCTGCTCTTGAAAAACTCAGCCTGTCTTCAAGAATTAATCTTGAAAATAAATTGCTTAATTTAAAGGCTATCAATATCAATTTAGATAAAAGCAACTGGAAAGGTGAAGTCAGTCATTCAATGGACACCAGCGCATCTAAAATCCGCTTGAAAGGTGACCAGATTAACCTTGATGATTACCTGCCTCCCGAGAATAATGCAAAAGCAAACGATGAAAAAATTGAAGATAAAAATACAGCAACAGCTAAAACAGAAATAAACAAATCACTATTACCCATCGAAACACTCAAAAACCTGAATTTAGACATTGAACTTCAGCAAGACGGCATCAGTGCCAAAAACATTGAGACCAAAAATATTGTGGTGGCGCTGACAGCAAAAAATGGAAAACTACTTCAAACCTTAAATGGTTCTTTATTTGAAGGTACATACTCAAGCAAGACCACGATCAATGTGCAAAATAAAGAGCCTCTTTGGGCAAGCGAACAAAACATTAAAAACCTAAATCTCGCACCCGTTTTCGAACAATTAAATATCGAAGCCTTAAAAGAATATGGCAATATTACAGGTTTATTGAATCTTAGCGCTAAAACGAATTTCTCTGGAAACGATATTAACAAGTTAAAAACATCCGCCACGAGCAATGTTGACTTCAACATAGACAAAGGTGCCTTCGAAGGGCTTAGTCTAAATGCCTTAACCTGCAAAGGCTTTGCCCTGATCAATAAAGAAATGGTAGACACATCAACATGGCCGCAAGCCACACCATTCAATACATTAAAAGGCAGTGCATCACTCAAGAACGAAACACTCGATACACGTTTCGATCTAATCACCTCGGGCATTCAGGCCGACAGCAAAGGTTCTGTTGATTTATCCAAAAATGAAATCAATATTTTAGCAACCTTAAACGTCATTGGTGAACTCGGTGATAACGCTTGCCGGGTAAATACAAAAGTTAAAAAACTCGGCATTCCGATAAAATGCCAAGGTGCATTTGATACCCCACCTGCTGAACTGTGTAAGCTAGACACTTCAAGACTTGGTGATATGGCAAAAAAATTAGCCGTAGAAGAAGGTAAAAGAAAAATAAACAAAGAAATAGATCGCGCCCTAAAAAAGCGCCTTGGTGATAAAAAAGAACCCATTAAATCACTACTCAATAAGTTTCTAAAATGAGCAAGACCACGTTAGAAAAAGAGAATTACTTTTCCGAACAATTATTAGTTTGGTTTGATAAATATGGTCGAAAGGATCTACCTTGGCAGCAAAATAAAACACCTTATAGGGTTTGGGTTTCAGAAATAATGCTTCAACAAACCCAAGTAACAAGTGTGATCGAATACTACCAGCGTTTCATACAAAGCTTTCCCACCATAAAAAGCCTTGCTGAAGCAGATGAAGATAAAGTATTAGAGCACTGGGCTGGGCTAGGTTATTACGCCCGAGCTAGAAACCTACATAAAACGGCCAAACGGGTTGTCACTGACCTCAACGGCCAGTTCCCGGACAATTTCGAAGAAATAGTCAAACTTCCCGGCATTGGCCGCTCAACTGCAGGTGCGATTCTCAGCATTGCCTTTAAACAAAGTGCCTGCATATTAGATGGTAACGTAAAACGTGTTCTCTGCCGTTTTCATGGAGTAGAAACGTGGCCAGGCGAGAAAAAGACTGAAAACCATTTATGGGCCTTAGCCGAACAACACACGCCAGAAAAACGAAATGACGACTACACTCAAGCCATCATGGACTTAGGTGCCACTTGTTGCACAAGAAGCAGACCAAAGTGCGAGCACTGCCCTTTTACCGAAAACTGCCTTGCCTTTGAAAAGTCCTTACAAACACAACTTCCCAAACCCAAACCGAAAAAATCCATTCCTCAAAGAGAAACATGGATTGCCTTAATTGAGCACGAGGGAAAAATATTATTAGAAAAACGTCCACCAACAGGGATATGGGGAAGTCTATACAGCCTACCCGAATTTAATGCCGAGCTATCGCACCCTGAAGCGCAGACCGAGATAGAAAGTAAGCTCAATATAAAACTTAATTTGGATGAAATGCATGACTCGATTAATCACACCTTCAGCCATTTCAAGCTAGAAATGAAACCTTTAAGATTAAGCCCTCAAAGCCAAAAAATAACTAAAGAGATTCAAATTAAAGAAGCATCGCAGTATCACTGGTATGAAAAGTCACAATTGCATACCATAGGCCTTCCAGCACCTATCGCTAAATATTTAAAATCACTTAATTTATAGATAGATTAAGCAAGCAAAGTAAACAGAGAGAGACACCATGAGCCGAACCGTATTCTGCCGTAAATACCAAAAAGAACTAAAAGGCTTAGACAGACCGATGATGCCAGGCGAAGCAGGCCAAGATATTTACAACAACATATCAGAACAAGCTTGGAAAGAATGGCAAAAACACCAGACTATGCTGATCAACGAAAAACAGCTCAATATGATTAATGCAGAAGACCGAAAGTTCTTAAAAAACCAAATGCAAAAGTTCTTCAATAACGAAGAATTCGAGCAAGCCGAAGGGTATGTACCACCAACACCCCCGGCTGAAAAGTAGACTTATTCAAATAAAATAATTTTTTAAATCATAGCACTTGACTCAAAGATTCGAAACGGGTTTAATACGCCCCGTTGCAAAAACACCGATGTGCAACATGCAGTGCCCGGTTAGCTCAGTCGGTAGAGCAGAGGATTGAAAATCCTCGTGTCCCTGGTTCGATTCCGGGACCGGGCACCACTAATATGAAGAAGCCGATTATTGAAAAATAATCGGCTTTTTTTATGTCTGTTCAAATATGTTACTCTGCCTCCAATCAATTCGCCCCCATTCAATTCTTTATTACAAAAAGGAATGTATTCATGCTTTTACCCAAAGACACGCTCGTTCTCGTAACCGGTGCGACAGGCTTCATTGCAAACCATATTGTGCTGCAGCTTTTGGAGGCAGGATACAGGGTTCGGGGTACAGCCAGGTCTGCATCAAGTGAAACTGAGCTAAGAAATGTATTGAGTAAGCACACCGAAAAGATCAATAATTTTAAGCTATATGAGGCAAACCTTGAACAGGATGAAGGCTGGGAAGTAGCCATTGAGCATTGCCACTATGTTATTCATGTTGCTTCACCGTTCCCCCTTAAACCGCCAAAACATGAGGATGAGCTTATTGTACCCGCACGTGATGGGGCGCTAAGAGTATTGAGGGTAGCAGCACAACAAGGCGTTAAACGCGTGATCATGACATCATCTACTGCTGCCATTATCTACGGAAATGAACGTCAGCAAACATTTAACGAAGAAAACTGGGCCAACACAAACTCCCCGAAAATGGGAGCCTACCAGAAAAGTAAAGCCTTGGCAGAAAGAGCTGCTTGGGCGTTCATGGAGAGTGATGAAGCGCAGACTTTGGAATTGTCCGTGATTAATCCAGGCTTGGTTTTGGGGCCTATTCTAGGCAAAGACTGGGGAACCTCGGGTGAACTCATTCGAAAATTCATGAATAAGGAAATTCCTGCAATACCCAATATGGGCTGGGCTTGTGTCGATGTTAGGGATGTCGCCTCGGCGCACATCAGTGCGATGACCGAGGAAAGAGCCGCTGGTGAGCGTTTTATCTGCGCCAATGAACATGCGAGCATGCGAGATATTGCAACGATATTAAAGGAAGAGTTTGGGCATTCATATAAAATCCCCACGCATAGCGTACCTGATTTTATCGTGCGTTTTTTTGCTCTGTTTAATAAAGAAGCGAGAATCACACTAAACGATCTGGGCGTTCGCCAAGATGTCGACAACGCTAAAATTAAACAAATTTTGCACTGGCAGCCGAAAAGCCTGAAAGAGATGGTTATCGCAATGGGCAACAGCTTGATTGAGCAAAAAATTGTTTAACTATCATCCCTCTCACCCATCGCCCATTATGTTATCTGCATCAGAAAAATCTGATGCAGCATCTTGATTCAAGGCCACACCTTAATATAACGAAATAAAAACAATTTAAAACCGCTGCTTAGCTTTGATTCAGATCACAAAAATCAAATAAAACAACAGGTATCATCAGTTTGTTCATGTACAAACTTTAACCAATTTTATTATCATCACCTTTTAAACTAGCTGACACCCACAATGGCATACAACGATGAGCACTAAACAAAAAGCCATCATCTACCAATCTCCGGCTCACTCATTGTACTTGGGTAGGCTGGAGCGCCATTTCAAAAAATCGAATATTACACCGGCACTGCTTATTTCCCTAGAAGGTGAACTAGAACTGTTAGATGCCGAGGGTAAACCTATTGCGAGAAGCAAAAGTTTTTTGCTTCCTTCTGGTAGTGAGGTTTCAATTGATACCCACAAAGCAAAAGTCGCTATGTGTTTTCTTGATGACTTAGGCCGAAATTTCGATTCGCTCAGCACTCACATGAAAAGCGCTATTCATCAAGATAAACAAAACATCTATTTTGATTGTAAAATTAATAAGCAGTTAATCGAGCATGCGAGCTATATAGAGAAATTTAGACCGTGTAAGGAAGAGGTTTCAGCGGTTTTAAATACCTGGCTTAATAATGACTCTGTCAATCATAATTATATTTATGATGAGCGCGTTGCGCTTGCCGTATCATTAATTAAAGATCATTCTGAACTCAATATGTCGGTGGCTGAAATTGCAGCTAAAGTGAGCCTGTCAATACCCAGACTCATACAGTTATTCAAACAAGTCACTGGCACCCCAATTCGGCGTTTCAGGTTATGGCAACGTATTTTTGTAACGGCTGAAAAGCTAAGCACAGGGCTAAGTTTGACTGATGCTGCAATGGAGGCAGGTTTTTCCGATTATGCTCACTTTTCACGCACTTATCGCGAGTTAAGTGGCGGTAACCCTTCCGACGCACGTAATAATACAGAAATACGCGTACTCGCTAGTTAAGCTATTTTTGAGTACTTATATCACGACGCAACAAAACCATCCCCGTTATTTCACTCCTTAACTATAATTCTACCTAAAGACGGGCCTCTACCTGCTTCAATTCAGAACTCTTACTGTTACAATTCAGCCTCACTTTCCAAGATATTAAGATTTTAATGAAAGATAAAGACAAGACAAAAGAACAGTTGATTTGGGATATAAAGAAGCTTAAACAACAAACCGATAAAGAACTTCGCGCAAAAGAACAGGAACTACAACAGCTCGCCCAAGTACTTGAGACGGTCACCTCAACCATCGATTTAGATGTGGTCGTTGAAAAGGTCTTAACCGCATTGAATGCTATCTTCAGCTTTAACCAAATATCGATTTATCTATTTAATTCTGATACCAATACCCTCGACATAAATCACTGGTTTGGTGATCAGGCAAATGATGAGGTTATGCAACGCTTTGTCGACTTCCCATTATCCATTGAATGGGATGAGGTATATTTCATCAAAGCATTTTTAGATAATGAAACGCTTTATGTTTCTCCCATAACTGAAAAATTACTACGCCATTATTCTGATCGTGATCGACAAATGTTTGAATGGAACCCCCACAAATCCATTCTTATTATGCCTTTACAAATACAAGAAAAAGTCATTGGCATTATTAATTTCGCCAATACTCATGAAGCATTCACCTTAGACCAAAACGCCATCGAACAAATAGAACGTTATGTTTCTCAAATAGCCACAACCATCAACAATGCCTATTTAGTTAAAAAAACCAGCTATGCTCTTCAGAAAGCGCAAGACAAAGAAAAAGAGATCAACCATCTTAATAAAGTTATTCAGGCGACAAACGCATCGCTCGATTTCGATTCTGTTTTCGAATCGATATTAATAGGTTTAAAGGATGTCTTTGATTTTGAAGCCATAGGCATTCAACTGGTTGATGAAGAGAATAAGTTACTCAATATTTTCAAAGTATATGGCGACATGATCGAAACAAAACATATCGATGAATGGAGAAAAATTCAAATTTCTGCAAACGATGTTGCCAGTGTTTCATCCTATGTTTTTGCTAAAGGTGAAATGGCTTTATTTCCAAATATCACTACCGACATGCCGTTTGCAGACATAGACAAGCAGATATACGATGTTATGTCGTTCACAGGCTACTTTGCTTTTCCACTAACGGTTAGGTCCCACAAAATAGGCGTTATTAGCTTTTTTAGATCCTATTTACCATTTGAATTAGATGAGCAGAAAATAAGCAAAATATCGCGCTATGTCGACACCCTGTCAAATGCAATCAAAAACTCAAAAACCTATAATGAACTACAAAATTCTTATTACCGAATAGATTCTCTGCTTAAAGCGAGCCTTGAGCTTTACGATTTAAAAAGCACGACAGAAATAGCGGAATTTACAGCATCACAATTAATCCGGGCTTTTCCTGGAATCAGCCTGAGCATAATTTTTCAGACCAGTTTAGATTCCAAAAAATTCTTGATCCACCATAATATTCCTAATAAAGAACAAACATTATTTAGCTCGAGCTTTGATGTTCTAATCAATAACAAATCAAAACAAGTTGAAAATACGCTGATCGATGACCTCAACCAGCTCACCAACAAACAGATAAAACCCAAAAACAGAAAAGATGGCTGGAAGTTGTTCTCACTTCACTCTACGGAGCGTTTGATTTCTGGCAAATTAATTTTGAGAGGTGTTAATTTAAAAATTCAAAACGAGAACACGCTTAAGCTGTTTATGCATCAGATAACATCTGCATTAGAAAACCGAATACTGGTAGAACAATTAACCAGACTAGATATAAACCTGAATCCGTAACTTGAACGCAGATTCAGGAGTAAAGTAAGGAATAAAGTAAGGAATAAAGTAAGGACAAAAAAAACGACATAGCTAAAAATTTATCTAACTATGCCGCAAATACTCTTCTGAACAAGGCCGAAACGGCACTCTACAAGTCTTCTTCGAATATAAAAGTAAACTAAGGAGATAACTTAACTTTTATACTCGAATTAGAATCGCTAATTAAAACAAAAGATATGTTTAAAATCATGAACGAAATGATGACGAATATATAAGAGTGATACCTCTCACACTATAGTCACTCTTATTTCACACAGCCTGTTGCCCAGGGAGACAGCACTTAATGGTGCAAGATATTAAAAATAGAGATAAAACTTGAGTTCATTGCTATATCCAAAGGTAATTTTAATTTTCTGGATATATCACTTGCAGAAATTATTCCTCTGATTTTATCTTCTTGAAAGTCGACAACTAAACAATGTTGCTGACCTGCGGATTTAAGTGCTTGAATTACATCCATAATTGACGCTTTCTGAATCGCAACATAATTGAAAGCCTGTAAATCTTTTTTTGGACGCATAAAGTCGGCCACCAGCATTTCTTCACGACGATCGCCCTTAGATACATGCTTAACTATTTCCTGTGTGCTCAGATCATCTAAACTCAACAAACCCAAAAAATGATTATTTTCATCTACAACTATTTTGAGTCGTACATGAGCATGAAACATAAACTTTTGAGCATCAATTGCCAAGGTATTCGCCTCAATCACCAGTGGCTGAGTGACACGAAAGTCTGTAAACACCTCTAGAGCGGGGGAATCTACACCGATCAATTCTGGATTTGTTGGCCAAGAAAGAGAATCAAAATTATCTACTGAATAAAAATCTAATTTTTTCATTTTAAACACCTCTTAATACTAGTTCTAGAGGCGCACAGCCTAATAACCACAAGTCAAAATAATGATTGCCACTTAGCTGTACACATCCTATTTATTTCCAAATAAAGTCAAATAAAGCTAAACATTTAACTGGAATAAGGAGGAGCTCTAATATGAAAGGCTTGAACTGTGAAAAAATTAAATGAGAAGTGGTAGAGGCAGTTTAAGTTTGCCTGTTGAAAAATGAAATCTATAAAAGATGACGAAAGAGGTGCTGCATCTAGTTCATCAGGATCACTATCGAAAGAGTCCATCGAGCTCATATCAAGGTAGGCAACTATTGAATCGTTCGTATCTTTAGATAAATCAACACTTGCCCCACCTAACGCTAGGAAAGCAAATATGCAGGTAAAATATATAAAAAGATTCGCCATTAGAGGCCGCTCAACAAGATAGAAAACTATTAACCAACAATATAGCCTCTTATAGTAATATCAAGCTAGGTTATGTAAATATTTATAAACACAGCGTCCAAAATAAATTTTGAATCAAGGTAAAATATGGCTCTTTCATCCACTATATTTAAAGTGCAGCTAGATCTTAGTGACTTAAACAAGAATCACTACAACAGTTATAAACTCACCTTGGCACGACACCCTTCCGAAAATGACCAGCGTATGATGCTGCGTTTATTAGCCTTTGCCTTATTTGCTGATGAACAGCTATCGTTTACAAAAGGCATTTCTACCGTTGAAGAACCCGACCTGTGGATTAAAAACTACAGCGGTGAAATTGAGCTCTGGATAGACCTGGGCCTACCAGATGAAAAGCGCATTCGTCAGGCTCATTCTTCTGCTAAAAAAGTGGTAATTTTTGCATATGGTGATAGAAGCTTAGCCACTTGGCGCCAGCAGCTAGATGCCAGCATCAAACGCTTCCCTTCTTTGAAGATATTTCATATTGCTGATGATGATCTAAAACAGCTTGCTAGTTTAGCGGATAAAAACATGCAGCTTCATTGCTCTATTCAAGATGATGAAGTTTTCATTGGTAATGATTCGCAAAACTTTCAGATTAAAATAAATACTCTTGAGTAGGTAAGAGGGTTTGGGGGACTAATCTAATGTCACTCGACTCCGTAGGGGCAGACCTGCGTGTCTGCCCTTTTTATTCGAAGGGCGCATAGGTTTATTCGGGCGGACACACCGGTTTATTCGGGCGGACACACCGGTTTATTCGGGCGGACACACCGGTCCGCCCCTACGGGGGGGGTCTCATAATTTAATCTACAAACACTACGATAAGAGCATAATTAGACTTACACTCGTCCATATTTTAATCAAAAGCCTCCCACATACAATAACCATCCCTACTTCTTTTTTATCAAGAACAAACACAAAACCACACCTAAACCTCATATATACGGCTTAATTTGTGTATTAAGGTTAAATTTTACTCTTTTTTAAACCAGTCTATTGCAAATCAGTATAGTTTTTGGCCTAATCACTTTAAGCGAACACTTGTACTCTATTATTATTTAAACGGCTTACGGAGGCATTATGCCAAACACAACCACACACACCACAAATAACACAAAGGACGCTTGGTTTTCTGCTTCCTGCACAGGGATCACACAAGAAACGGCCGACACTTATAGTTATGAGTTTTCACCTATCGACACTCAACTAAAAATATTTTCTGCCGGCTCTCATCTTAATGTTCGTCTTCCCGCTGGCAAAAATGGAGCGATGGTTAATCGTACCTATACCTTATCGTCTAGCCCTAAAACACTGCCTGCATTTAAATTAACCGTGAAACAGGTTAAAGATGGACATGTATCTAATTGGTTGGCTAACAATTTAAAGCCGGGTATGCAGTTAGAATTTACTGAGCCGACAGGTGATTTTGTGCTTCCTGAGCAAACACCGGGGCGCTTGCTGTTTATTGCTGCCGGCAGTGGCATTACCCCAATGATGTCGATGCTGCGCTTTCTATCTGAAACAGCAAATAAAAGTGAGATCGACTTTTTATATTATGCTCGCAGCCCTGAAGACATTATCTTTCGTGCAGAGTTAGATGCGCTGTGTCAGAAAATGAAAGGCTTAAAAATGAACTACTGCGTTGAGACTAAAACACCTGAATGGTTAGGTTTAAGTGGTCGAATATGCAGCCCCCATTTAGAGCAATTCAACAAACTGAGCCAACACGAAATATACATGTGCGGCCCTGCACCTTTTATGGCTGCAGTGACGTCTGAACTCAACAAACTGGGTGTCTCTGAGTATCAGATTCATAAAGAAGTTTTCGCTTTAGATCTAGGCGCAGTGAGTGTTCAAACGCAAGCAAAAGTGCAATTTAGCGGAGAAGAAACCGCCACGCTAGTCAGGAAAAAAACCTTACTGGAAGAAGTGGAAGCTCGCGGCCTTGAATTAGCATCGGGATGCCGTTCTGGAATTTGTAAAACCTGTCGCTGTAAAAAAGTCAGCGGCGAAACGGTTAATTTATTAAATGGGCAACGCTCAAATAAAGATGATGAATATATTTTAGCCTGTGTCACGCAAGCAGTAACGGACACCATCATCGAATTGTAAGAAGCAGCCTACTCCAACATTAGAATATTAAGGATATATATTATGAATAAGTTATCTGTTACCGCCACAGAAAACCTCAAATTTGGTGAAAAACCACAGTTAACAGCTGAGCAATTCAATGCCCTTCAAGAAGAATTAGATGCACTACGTGCTGATATTGAAGCGCGAATTGGTCAAGAAGATATCGACCACATTGAAAGCATAGTACTCATTAAAGACCGCTTAGAATTAGCCGGACGCCTACTCATTCATTTCAGCTTAGATCCTGTTAGCTGGAGCTTGGGCGTGATGAGCTTAAGCCTGTCGCATATTTTAGAAAATATGGAGATTGGCCATAATGTAATTCATGGTCAGTATGACTTTATGGATCACCCTACTTTAAACTCTCGTGATTATGAATGGGATATTGTGGGTACATCTAAAAACTGGAAGCGTGCACATAACTTCCATCACCATGCTTTCACTAATATTATTGGTAAAGACACAGATTATGGCTTTGGCTTATTCCGCTTTGATAAAGACGTGGAATGGAACCCAGTACATTTACTTCAGCCCTTTATTATCCCCGTCAGCGGTTTGTTGTTTGAGTACTCTATTGCCTTATACGACTTAGAAATTCCTCGTTATATTTTACCTAAATCTCTACAGCAGGAAGCTAGCCGCGAGCGTATGCCAGTCAAGCAGTTGAAATCTGAATTATTAGAGTTCATGAATAAGTCGAACAAGTTAGTCTTGAAAGAATTTGTCGCCTTGCCATTATTAGCCGGCCCCCTAGCTGCAAAAGTGGCCTTAGGTAATGCATCTGCTCGTGTTATACGAAACATTTGGGCTTTTGCCGTGATCTACTGCGGACACTTACCAGAAGGTAATTACACCTTTACTCAAGAAGAAGCGGAAGCAGAAACCAAAGGACAATGGTATTTCAGACAAATATTGGGATCAGGAAACTTCACTGGCGGAATATGGACGCATATTTTGAGTGGTCATTTAAGCCATCAGATTGAGCACCATTTATACCCAGACTTACCCGCTTGGCGCTATCGTGAACTGGGGCCAAAAGTACAAGGTATTTGTGAACGCTATGGCATTCCTTATCACACAGGTACTTTACCGAATCAGTTAAAAACGGTGGCGGTCAATGTTGTGAAATATGCAGTACCACCCACTGAAAAATCACCAAGTTGGTTACAAAAAGGACTGAAAAAAGGACAACCTTTACTATCTAAGTTTCAGCGTAATGCGAAACAAACATTGGATAAGCCTAAGCAAATTATAGAGTCTGCTGTTCAACGTAGCTTTTCAATAAAAAAACAAAAGATAAAGATTAAATTTGCATCTGCTGCTTAGTAATTAGGTATTAAGAAGGCGAAATAAATAAGCCTTCTTTCGATCATGGATAGATCAATGTGCTTCGATGATTGGTCAGGATTACCAAGGGGATATCAATATTCCCCCCACGTGGCCGAAGATTGCACAGATAAACGAGCAAACAAAACTTCACCGTAAGCTGTCTGAATCACTAAGACTTTTAGAAAATAAAACGCTAAGCTTTACTAACAGCACTGAAGCTACATGTTCCTAAAAGAGCGAAACAATGGTTAAATTATCAGAACTCAGCTGCAAAGCTTGCAAAATTGATGCAACAAAACTAAGCGAACAAGACATTAATGAACAGATAGCACAACTACCTGAATGGTCAATCGTTGAAGAAGACAATATTAATAAGTTGCGAAAAGAATTTAAGTTCAAAAACTTTGTAGAAGCCTTAAACTTTACC
>CAXBDA010000066.1:0-16148 GCA_963974595.1 uncultured Oleiphilus sp.
TAGTGAGTTGAGATAATGACAGTGTTGAATCAATTTTGCCTAGGGCATTATTCTCAAGATCCAAATAAAGCGGAGGCTCTGTCAGCAACAAGGTGGCTTCAGGTTTAATGCCCAGTTTAAGTGAATAGTTACTCTTTTTATCAAGTATCCATTCTGATGCCAGTTGGCGACTTGAACCTAGTTTTAAAGGCTCACTTTTGACCGATTCCCAAAATGCACGCCCAGTTTCGATCATCTTTTGCAATGCCAGATATCCCTGTTCATCTTTCAATAGCAGATCCCGCCATTGCCCCAAGCAGGATTTCAACAAAATGCCTATTTTGCTGTCGGCCTCACTCACGTAAGTAGGTTGCGTGTAGTAATTATCCGTGAAATCGTAGTAATTGATCGGCCGCCCCTTCGCCAGCCCTTTGCCACTTTTCAGGGGATAGGTCACGATAAATTGGACTGTCAGAATACCTTCATCTCGGGTCGCTTGAAGCAGGAAGGCGATAAATTGCTCTCTATGCTCTGTCGTTTGAGAATTTTTATTCTGCAAGGCCAAAGCATCAAGCCAATCAAAGCAGACTTGTTCGGAGCTTTTCCCTTGAAGACTCTTCTTGGCGACCCGCGTTAATGTGGCATACTTTAAGCAAACAGCCGCAACATGTTTGCATTGATAAGCGATAGGGCAGCTACAGTAGCCTTCGATTTCAGCTTCATCATCGTACCAGTCGATTTCAACAGTCACAGTATAATGGTACTTCCCGGATCCCTTTACTTGGGCAGAGATAGAGACATCCTCGTCATTATCGATTATTTCAAGATCACCCACTCTTCCCTCACCCAGGTAACTGTCACCGCGTTGGTAGAACGTATTACCTAGCTGTTCACGAATCTCTTGCTTGTTTATTTGCTTCAAAGTTTTAGATCTCTTCACGGCGTGCCTGCGGCTTAAAAAGTAAAAATAGTCAGTCTAGCGTACAAAAAAAACCGATGATAACAGGTAATTTGAGGATGGATAAGAATGATAAAATAAGGCAATGCTAAGAGGACGGGGATGTTGAGTCAATGGTTAAGTGCATGCCCCAATTGCTCAGCAACACCATTTACCGTCACATTTAAAAACCACACCAACATGTGAGATAGGAGCATTGGCTGCCGTAGAACAAGGGTTTCGGGGCTACTTTGCCTTCGTTGAGCAAAACCAATTAAATTGACCTGATTAAATCGATCAAGCCTTATTCTATTGGTCGATTGCGACTGTGGTTACAGGTAAGCCAGCAGCTACATCCTTGAATGCCGCTAACGCAGCCTCCAAATGATCGATAATTTCTTGCTGTAAAATATCCGGCGCTGGCAAATTGCCTAAATTATCCAAGCTGTCATCTTTAAGCCAAAACACGTCTAAGCTGGCTTTATCTCGGTTTATTAATTCATCATAACTGTAGTATTTAAATCTCTCAGACTCTTCTCTTATATGACGGTTTTCTGGCTTATAACATTGAATAAAATCTTTTAGATCGCTCAACATCATTGGGCGCTGCTTCAATGTGAAGTGCTTATTGGTTCTTAAGTCGTAGAACCAAATACCTTTGGTATGTACTTTTTCGTCACGCGCAGCATTGTCAAAAAATACTACATTTGCTTTAACACCATTAGCGTAAAAGATACCCGTTGGTAAGCGGAGAATCGTATGAACATCGCAGTTATTTAACCATTTACGACGAATGCGTTCACCTGCACCACCTTCAAATAAAACGTTATCGGGCAATACCACAGCGGCTTTGCCTGTGTCTTTTAAGCTGGAAACAATATGCTGCAGAAAGTTTAGCTGTTTGTTGGTTGTGGTCGCCCAAAAGTCTTGGCGTTCATAGGTTAATGCATCTTTGTCTTCACCACCTTCTGCATTGGTGATCGTCATGCTGCTTTTCTTGCCGAACGGAGGGTTCGCGAGCACATAATCTACCTTGTCCTCACCCTTAATTGGGGTAAGTAAGGCATCTGCTCGCTCTACTTCTAGCTCACCATCAATGCTACCAATGTTGTGCAAGAACAGGTTCATTAAACACATACGACGGGTAGAGGGCACTATCTCGTTGCCACGGAAGGTTTCATCTCGTAGAAATTTTACCTGGTCTTTATTTAGTTTCGATTTAGCTATGGTATTTTCATCGTGCTTGGATGGATTCCAATGGTTCATGCCTTTTTCAATCCATTGTTCATCACCATACGTGATCCAATCACTGGCCGTTAAAAAGAATCCTCCCGTTCCGCATGCTGGGTCTGCAATGGTTTTTTTCGGTTCAGGGCGAACACAGGCAAGCATGGCATCAATCAATGCCCGAGGCGTAAAGTACTGGCCCGCACCGCTTTTGGTATCTTCCGCATTCTTTTGCAGCAAACCTTCGTACAAATCACCTTTGGCGTCTGAATCTAGACTAATCCAGTTTTCTTCATTAATCATTTTGACGATACGCGCTAACTTAGCTGGGTCAGGGATTTTGTTTTCAGATTTGTAGAAAATAGCGCCAATCATGCCAGCTTCATTGGCTAAGTTTTTTAACACCTTGCGGTACTGTTCTTCTAGTTTCTCACCCGTTAAACCTTGCAAGGTTTCCCAATTATAATTGGTAGGAACTTTGGTATCTCTTGAATAAGGTGGCTGCGCATACTCATAGGCCATTTTTAAAAATAGTAGATACGTGAGCTGCTCTAAATAGTCACCATAACCTACGCCATCATCTCGTAATGTATGGCAGTAATTCCAAACTTTTTGCACTAAGGCGGGGGCGTTCATTCTTTGTTGTCCGAATCTGAGGAGTTGCTGTTAAGCAAAGGGTGCTGATTATACCTATCTTGAGCTTTACGAATAGCTTGCTGTAAGCGTTGGTGCAAAATATCTCTGTCTGGCAGTACCGCCAGATACTCCGCCACATGAATACCGGCACTGTCCATCTCTAAAAGCTCGACCTGTTCCTTATTCTTTTCGGCACACAGAATAATCCCTAGCGGGGGTTCTTCGCCTTGTTGGCGTTCGTACTTATCTAACCAGCGCAGGTAGAGCTCCATTTGGCCTTTATAGTGGGGTTTGAATTTACCGAGCTTTAAGTCAATCGCCACTAAGCGTTTTAGTTGGCGGTTGTAAAACAGCAAGTCGATATAAAAATCGTCGCCATCCAACTGAATCCGTTTTTGCCGTGCGATAAACGAAAAGCCTGCACCCAGTTCTAGTAAAAACTGTTCTAACTCCCGTAATATCGCATCCTCTAAGTCTTTTTCTAGATAGTGGTCATTCAAACCTAAAAAATCCAACACATAGGGATCTTTCAACACCAGACTTTCTGACACGTGCTTATTCTGTGCCAGCTGTTGCAGCTCTAGTCTGATAGTTTCTTCTGGCCGTTTAGAAAGTGCTGTGCGCTCGAATAACATGCTATCAATACGTTCAGAAAGAATGCGGGCGCTCCAACCTTCACTAGCCGTCATGTGCGCATAAAACTCACGCTGTAAAGGTTCTTTTAATGCCATTAATTGGCGAAAATGTGTCCAACTCAATTGTGCACGCAGTGAGTGCACAATGTTGGCGTCGGGGAAGGTTTCATAAAACTGCACCATATATTGCAGGTTACGTTTTCCCCAGCCTTTGCCAAATTCATTCGTTAATTGTCGCGACAGTGTGGCGACAATTTGTTTACCATATTCAGCACGCTCACCCGTGAGTATTTCTTGCTTAATTCGCTGACCAATTTGCCAATACATCATGGTGAGCGAAGCATTTACCGCAACAGTAGCTTGTTGTTTGGCTTGGGTGATTAGAATCTGGATTTCAGTAAACAACTCATTATTTGGCGTTAATTTAGACATTAGGCGCACCCCAAAAATTCTTCAATCCATTCTCGATCTTGGTAACCTTTTACCATTTTTTTAGCAAATATTGAAAAAGGTGCATCAGGAGAAATAGCTCTTGCCAAGCTATCAACTGCTGTTTCAAATGCTTTATCTACTCCACTGATACCAGTGTTAAAGTCAGGGTATAATTCATCACCTGTTTCGACCCAATCCCTAATATCTAATGCCAACGATCTTCTTGCTTCATTTAAATCAGGATGATCTAAATGAAAGTATTTAATTGAATCAACAGCCCTTTTATTTTTTGTTATATCTTTAGGGTGCTTGGCTTTTGGTCTGCCATCATCATAAAAATCCAGCAAACTAACGTCTGTCATTTTGCAAGGATCTATTAGTACGTATTGTTCTGTATTCCTTTGAATTCTATTTTGCGCCTGTGTACCTTTAATAAGCGGAAAATGATCGCCTTTACCAGAGCTTTCACCTGTATCTGGATTTATTCGGATACTATTGCAAAACGTACAGGCATAGCGAAAGTTCTCATAATCACAGGTAAACCAAGGATATAAACTTTTAGGTCGAAAGTGATCCACAGTGTTATCTGACCTATGCTCTCTCGACTCACAGTACCAGCATTTTCCATTTGATATTTCTTTTAATTTTGGTTTCAACTCTGACCAAATGGAATAGCCTTTCTTGGGCTCACAAACTTTATTATCAATGTCTGACTGCTTACTTTGAGCTCTGGTTTTCCAGTCTTGGGAAGGGTTTAATTTTCGAAGATCAATTCTCCTCATATTTTCCCTCCTGTTTCAATCTATCCATGACCTTCTGAATAAGTTTTTTACTAGCTTTTCTTTTTTCATCAGATGATAGCTGGTCAATTTTATTATTTTCAGCTTGCTGACCATCAAATTCATATCGAGCACGCAAATACTCTTCGAATACTCTATCCCTCGAAGCATACCTAAACCCAAATTCATCTAATTCTTTATTTATTGCTGCAAGCTCTAACTTTTCAACATCTGTTAAGCGCTCATTTTTTACAGTAATTACCCGTTTTCGCTCAAGTAAATCCTCAGTATAGGTATCGAGCGAAGAGGCCAAACCAAACATATCACTTGTAATAATCCCAGCATACCCCATGCCTCTAGGATCAAAGTTTGGTTTATGAGAACTAATCTTTCGAGATTCAGAGTTATCATCGCGACTCAATATTTGAACTTGGTTACGCGTCAACTCAGCTATTGCGATAGGGTTATGCGTCGTTAGCACGATATGGCTGTTGTTCTCGCCTTTCGAGCCCGAGGTAACAAACTTATTTAGGTAATCAATGTAATCAACGCTCCACTTAGGGTTTAAGTGGGTGTCAGGTTCATCTAATAAAAATAAGCTTTCTTCTTCTGCTGTAAATCTAAGCAAGCCTAGTACGGTCAATAATTGTTGTTCGCCTTCACTGAGTTCACGAAAGGTTACACTTCCATCATTCTTTTTTAATTTAACTCGAATTCTTACTTCGCTTATCAGCTCTGATACATAGGTACTTTCAAGGTCACGAAAAAATTCTCTTGGCTCTTGATCACCCACTAGCTTCGTTAAGCTATCAATATCTTTGATAAACATATAAAGGTATTGACGCTTTTTTTTATTCCACAAAGTCGCTTCATCTTGTCGTTTAATCGTTATCGGCGCAGTTGCGACCTTATGTACACGATCAAGAAATTCACGAACAACCCCTTCAGCCCCCCAGAAGATATCAGGATTTTTTGTACAAGCACCATAACTACCCTTAGGCTCAGTACTCTTATTTAAACTCCATGATGGTTCATTGAGTTCTAACAATACCGAATCAATACTTTCTGCTTTTTCGTCCGTTTCTAAGCCCAACTGGGTATCCAGAAAGTGGCGAACTAAATCATCTTGTTTTAGTACAAACGCTAAGAGAACAAACTGGCTGTGAACAGGCATCGCGTAAAATAAGCGCCTTAAACCTGGGTCTTCTGATTTAGCATTTCGCAGTTTTTTATCATATTGTTGGAGATAAGGGCGAAATACAGATTGCATTCGGTCGCTGTGACCCGAGTAATAACCAAATACGTATTTTGGTAGAAAATCATCTTGTCGTTTTTTAAAGTCCGTAAATTTAATGTGTGCTAATTCAGGCTCCCCTGTTAACAAACTCCACAGATCAGCTTGTTTTGTTTGCTCATCTTTATTCTCACCTATATCTTTATAACTAACTAAATAAGCATCTTTCTGTAAATCTGGATTGGCAATAATTTCAATTTCTTTCTCATGGCAAAAATATCGAAGAGTATAGGCAAAAGACGGCTTATCTTTTTCATTCTTGTCGTTTTTACCCATAATCAGGTCGCGAAAAAGAACAGCCAAAGCCTCAAGTACGTTCGATTTACCCGTACCGTTCCAGCCTATGACTAGGGTAATCCATTCTTGCTCTTCAAAGTCGATGATGACATTTTTAAGGTTTTTAAACCGTTGATGTTCACCTTCTAGCTCTGAACCTATGGTAAATTTAGCTAAACGCATTAGTCGTCCTTAACTAGCTTTAGTTGATCGTAGTTTTCATTACGCTGTATTTTAATTAAGCCGTTTTTTTCTAAGGCGCGTAATTCAGCATAAATTTCTTCCACTCGGTCTGTCGAGGTTTCATCTACAATGCCACACTTTTTAAAGGCGTCTTGCGCCTCAATCCAGCCGTTTTCTGCGGTTAAAACTTCTAATAAAGTATCCATTACATTATCTTTTTTTTTAGGTTGTCTAGGCTTACGAGGTTTGGCTATTTTTGCTAACTCTTCTCGTTCTTTTTTTATCTTTTCTAACAATACTGAAGCAGGTTCATCATTTGGGTCTTGCTCTACAAGCTGCCCTGAAAAGGCTGATTTAAGAATATTTTTACGTTGAGCTTCAGATTGTTTTAAACCAAGTTCTGTAGCTTGAATCTGCCTATCAATAGCATCAAATTCAACAGTAACGGCCTCAATTAATGCTTTTTGTTCGGCCTCTGATGGCAGAGGAATAGCCAATGCTCCCAATTTGGTTCCATTTACATTCGCTTGTCCTGCTGTTTGATTCATTACCTCGGCAAGCCACTTTTTACCCAAAACTGAATTAATATAATGAGCTGCTATTTCTGGTAAGAAACACTCTGAAAATGTTACTGATATAAGGTAAGACGCATACGAAACCGGTTTCCCAATATCTCTGTATATAGCTGTTTTACCGACAAGCTCAGCACTATTGGTTCGATTAAATAGCAAGTCGCCATCGTTGAGTAATAGCTCTGGAAACTCTTTGTGATCAACGGGCAAATATTTCAAATTGCCGTAATCTAGTTTTCCATCTTGTATATTGCCCATTCTCAATACTGGTATGCCAGTATTATCATCGTTTGTTTTAGATGATGAACCGTAACGTTTATTCATTGCTAATTGATCAATGCTCGCCCAAACCCAACCACTCGGCAATTTGGGCAAATCACTGGTATCCGGTTTTACAGGCTCTGGGTATTTATCTTTCCAGCCTTTAGGTAGCGCTTTATCTTTGATTTTAAACTCTTCGAGTTTTTGTTGTTCCCATTGCTCGCGGCGTTCTTTAAGAATACGCGCTAATAACTTCTCGCCCGTTTCTGTGATTTTATCTGTATTTACCTCACGCCATTTTTGTGTCAGTGAACCTTCAACGGCACTTTTTAATAGTGATTGGCGGTATTGAGTGAGTTTGATTTGTGCGGATTTGAGTTCGGCAACACCCGCATCTAGATCAGAAAAAAGCTCTTCGAGCTTTTCAACTATGCGAGTTTGTTCATTTGAGGGAGCAACTATAAATATTTTCTTACGCAAAATTTGATAGTGCCTGCTGTAGCCTTTATTCTCAATATCTAAATTAATAAGCTGAAAATACAGAAATTTATCATTCCAAATTGATGTTGGTGAAAGAAGTTTTACTCCATCGGCACCAGGCGCAAAAGGTCTATTCAAAAACTTAAAACGGCGTGTATGATCTCCAAAAACAAGAATTGGTAGTGGAGATTTTATTACCGCTTCTTCCTCATTTGTATATCCGCCTATATAACCTTCACCTTGATCAATAACGGGGTAAAGGCCATTTTCTAAATAGTCACCCTTTTTAATTTTCAAGCCATTATCTGAAACAACATCAATAGATGCATCAAACTCAATTTGTTCCCATCCATTCGGTAATTCTTTTAACTCACTCACGCAATTAATTCCTGATTCATGTCAGCCAATAGGCTGTCTAATTCGTTGTTGTCGCCCTGATCTTGGGAATGAGTATTAAATAATGCCCAAGCTTTTTGTAAGCCGCCATGATCTGAAAAAGGGCTGTAGTCAAAGTCATCTCGTTCTATCGCGCAACTCGCGGCAATATGATCTTTTATGAGACGTAACCATTGAGTCTGTTGTTCAGTAAAGGCTGTGGAACGCTGGGCATTGTGACGGAAGATCCACTTTTTGAATTTGGCATCTACCTGCTCGGCAAAGGGTTTTAATTCGCTATCCAAGCCCAGGGCAAATCTAATGAGCGAGATTATATCGGTGAGTTGCCTTTGAGGCTTGGTTTTTTTTGTTTGCTTGTTACTTTTATTTGCATCCTTAGTTTGATTAATACGCTCATAAGCATTCCATAATTTTTCGGTGCTTAACAATAAGGGGGGTTTGCTTAAGGCTTGATGTAGCTCTTCCAACATGGCAAAGGTTAAGCATCTGCGTTGGTAGGGTTGCTGGTAGAAAAAGCTGAGCGCTTGGATATCGTCTTTATGTTGCTCGATAAACGTTTTAAAGCTTTGCATCACCGTTTCCGCACTGTCTGACGCTTGTTTGCTATAGCCTGAGTAGGTCACGGCATCTAAATTGACATGGTCGATGAGCTGTTCGCGTTCTCTGCGGGCCGACTCTATCACTTCACGGGTTTCTGGCTTGTCGAAGCGTTGACAAGCTTTATCAACAAGCTGTTCTTTTGCGGTTTGGCGCTCGCTATCACTTAAGTCTTCTTCATTACGGGTTATACCTGCCGCTTTAGCGTTGATCAGCGCTTGTTTGTTGATCGTGTCTGGGTCTATCGCGGTCAGTAATTCTCTCGCCAACTCTGGCAGCGGTTTACCGGCAAGTTTTTCTACTTTGTCTAAGCCACGCTTATCTAATTGTTTGCTTAAGCGTGTTAAACGGCTAGCCAAACTTTGTATGGTGTCGTCATCTCTATGACCCAATGCTACGCCTTGTAATAAATCTTTGAGCGACATATTCGGCGTTCGCTCTAGCGGGCGACTTTCTGTTTTAAGGGATTTTTCGACTCCGACGGCATCAATCAGTACAAAACGGTCTTTATCACAGGTGGCACTTTTACTGACGTTATGCAGATCTTCATAACTGAGGCTACGTACACCTCGGCCTTTCATTTGTTCGTAGTAACCTTTGCTGCGCACATCGCGCATGAATAATAATATTTCCAGTGGTTTTACGTCTGTACCGGTAGCGATCATATCGACTGTGACGGTAATTCTTGGATTAAAGTCGTTACGGAAATCGTTAAGAATCCCGTCTGGGTCTTTGGCGTTATAGGTGACCTTTTTACAAAACTCATTGCCTTGGCCATATTCTTGACGCACGATTTGAATAATGTCGTCGGCATGGCTGTCGGTTTTCGCAAAAATCAGTGTTTTAGGCACTTCTTTTCGATTGGGGAATATGTCAGTTTCTACTGCCTTTTTCATTGCCCGAATAACCTGGCGAATTTGACTAACGTTTACCACGGATCGGTCTAGTTCTTTGCTGGTGTAGGTGCTATCGTCTTCTGCCTGTGCCCAGCGCTTTTTACGGGTGAGTTTGTCACGATGGTCGAGCCATTCTTTGGCTTTGAGTTCTGCGCCTTTATTGCCAATTTCAGTTTCAATTTCATAGACGTCGTAACCGACGTTGACGCCATCGAGGACCGAATCTTCATAGCTATATTCCGCAACGATGTTTTCATTAAAAAAGCCAAAGGTGCGTTTATCGGGTGTGGCGGTCAAACCTATCGTGAAGGCATCGAAGTAATCTAATACCTGCTTCCATAAGTTGTAAATTGAACGATGACATTCGTCGACAATAATAAAGTCGAAGGTTTCGATGGGCACCGCTGGGTTGTATTTAACAAGCTTAGCTTGCTCTTTATTTTGTTTAATTTCGTGCAGGGATACGTCTTCTGCACTGTCATCAATGGCTTTACCGCTCAATATGGAATACATGCGCTGAATAGTACAAATACACACTTCGGCCGCACTATCGATGGTATTACTACTTAAGCGTTGAACGATATGATTCTCATGAAAGAAGGTTTGCTTGCCTTGTGGCTTAAAGGCATGAAATTCTTGTTGTGCTTGTTTGCCCAAATTTCGGGTATCAACTAAAAACAGAATGCGTTTAGCACCGCCATGATTGAGTAAACGATAAACAGAATTTATGGCGGTAAAGGTTTTACCCGCGCCAGTGGCCATGTGAATAAGTGAACGCGGTCGGTTTTCTGCTAAGGATTTTTCTAAACCTGTGATCGCACTAATTTGGCAGGCTCTTAAATTTGCTTTTGGTAACGCAGGCATATTGGTTTTTAAACGAGCGCGTAAGCTAGCGTCTTGTTTCACCCATTCTTGTAAGGTTTCTGGTTTGAAGAAATGAAATATCTCTCGCGCACGCGGCTCAGGGTCACGTAAATCTGTAAAGTGAATCACCTGGCTGGTGGCTTCGAAAAGAAACGACAGCGGTGCTTCATCTTTTCGAAACTTAATTTTACTGGTGGCATAGCGGAGCGTTTGATCTTCGACTTGGGAAAGAATGGTTTCATCTTTTTTTGCTTCAATCACCCCGACCGCTTGGCGGTTTACAAAAAGAAGATAATCAGCCGGACCAGAATCTGTCGGATACTCACGAACCACAACACCTAAACTTTCGCCTAAGTTTACTTTAGGCCAAGTTTGTATGACCCAGCCTGCCTGCCTAAGCTGTTCATCAATTGATAAACGAGCCTGCATTTCTGGTTTCAATCCATCAAGATCCATAACATCATTCCAAATCTTAGCTAGTTTTCGTCAAACAATTCTTCGTCTATTTAATGAAATATACGTCGTTAAACGTAACAATCCGACGAAAATAAAGTCAGTAAATCACCTTCATTAATGTAACAACAAGCTATTTTTTGCCATACCTGAAGAATTTTCAATAGTTCAGAAGGTCTATTCCACCCTTCAAATTCATTGTTTGAACACTAAAATTCAATCATTTAAAATCACCTTCGTTTTAATTGAAAACTATAGCAACGAGGCGATGAATTTTGTAAAGGGTACAATATTCTCATGCACGCTAGCGGCTTCTAACGCCTGCATATAGTCCTCTCGTTTTTCAACAGGTACAACCGTCCAGGAGTAACCACCTGAGGCCATCATTAAATTCATGATGAAACGCCCCATACGACCATTGCCATCAAAATAAGGGTGAATATAAACAAAGATAAAATGTCCCAAGATAACTCGAACCGCTGGATTCGCCTCTTCAATCAGCAAATCAAACAGTGTTGGCATCATATCTCGTATAGCCTCCCTGCTTGGTGGTGTATGCAGCGATTTTCGAATAGTTACAGGGCCAGTACGATAACCTGCCAAATCAGACTGTTTAACGATACCCGCTGCTACACTTTGACCAAATAACGCTAGATACCAATCTGCATGAACAGCTTCTAGGACATCACTGGCATTTTCGCCATTGAGTACTCGCTCTACTGCCTGCTTCACTCTTTGAAATGTGTCCCAATAACCTTTTGCTGCCATTGCATCGAGGTGCTTTTGGCTTTTATCTGACTGCTCTGGACTCCACTGTCCTGAGCGAACATGATCAATTAGTTCATAGCTAACTCGGTAACCTTCAATTGATAATGAATGATAAGCATCAGTAACAAATTTATCTTCCACTTCATCTAAATATCGACTGACATTAACTGGGGCGACAGGAGCTTTAGGGAAGTTATTAATGACATCTTCACGCATTGAATACCACATCAGTCGCATGCAATTGACATAGGGGGATACTTCTCGGCGACCAAAGCTAATTTGTGTTATTTCTTCAAATGGGTCAATTTCTTTGACCTTATAATCTGCCGCCTCCATCCCTTTTACAATATTATCTGCAATGAGATTACGGCCAATATTTCGAAAGGCTCCTGCAATGCGACCTGCTATCGTAGCATGACCTCCTTCAAGCAATACAGAAAGCACTTCAGAGGCATCTGCCACCATAGAAAGCACTGTTCGCATTTGTATTGGTTTATCAACAAAGTTGTTTTTTGAACAATGAACTATAGCTGCCGCCAAAGTATAAATTCGGATACCATCAACTATCGTTAGCTGGTTTTTGCTTGGTAAGGCTAAGCGGAGATCAAGTACTGAAGTGTTATGAATAAAACTGGTTGGTTTATTGCGCCCCTTAGGTGAGCGCACGAGTAGTTGCGGTGGTACGGTTTTGTCACCAATGAGCATTTGAATAGACTGCTCTGGTGATAAGCTCCAATTTTTTTCTAATCGCTCATCCAAATACGCTGCACAAAACTCCCAAAAAGAGGTATACTAGGTCGTGCTATCACTAGGTTGCTCATCAGGGCTTGAAGCGATATACCAGCCACGCATCACTTCACGAATAAAACCATATTTAGACAAGCGCTCTCTATCACTGCGATCTAGCATTTTAGATTGTAGCGCTACAACACCTTTGTCTTGCCATTGCTTTAACTGCTCTAAAGAATACGCTAATTTCTGAGATACCTGATTCATACTTATCATCACTAGCTTTAGTTGAAATGCATATTTAGCTTTTAGCGTATCATATATCTAGCTTTTAATGTTGTATTCAATTAGTTTTTAGTGATTCTATCATTTAAAATATAATGCTATGCTCTCGTGAGCTCACAAACCACCTACCTTACGGGGGTTTTCTGGTCATTAAACTAAGGAGAGACGACGATGTATCACGATATAGGTAACTTTGGCTGGAGCATGGGCTTTGGCTGGATATTCATGCTGCTGTTCTGGGCTCTTGTAATTCTGGGCATCATCGCCATTATCCGGTGGCTATCTGGTAGCAATGACACAGCATCGAAGAATACAGCGCTGGAAATTCTGCAAGAACGTTATGCGCGGGGTGAAATCGACAGCGAAGAGTATCAACGTATCAAGTCTGAATTGAAACAATAATCAGTTTACCCTTTTGGCTTCGAAGGCGATCAGGAACACGGCTTTTCACAGTGTTCTATTTCGAATTCAAGTGTCGAGTGAGCAATATTGAAACGCCGCCATAATTCGGCTTTTAATGCCGCTTTGACGGTTTCGGTGTTATAGAAATCATCAATCACCACATGAGATTCGAGTGCGTTTTTATGCTCGTCGAGTTGCCAGATATGGATATGGTGAATATTTGAAACCCCTTCAACAGACTCCATCACCTGAATAACGTGATTAATAACAATATCTTCCGGTGTACCTTCCATTAGAATATGGATAGTTTTGGGTAGTAGCGTTGCTGCCTGATAAAGCACATAACCGGCGATGAGTAATGTCAACGCGGTATCCGTCCAATACCACTCATAGAGCAGGATCAAGCTACCCGCGACGATAACACCGACCGACGCCAACGCATCCGAGACGTTATGCAGAAAAGCGGCACGGATGTTCATGCTGTGTTTAGACATGGTGTAGGTCAGTATCGCTGTGGCCACGTCAATAACCAAGGCAATACTGGCGACAATGACCACCATCCAACCTTCAATAAGTTGTGGTTCGTAAATGCGCCACAATGCTTCGTAGATCAGATAAAACCCGACAATGACCAGCGTAATGAGATTGACCAGTGCGGCAATGACCTCAGCCCGTCTGTAACCAAAAGTTTTAAAATGATCGGCGGGTTGTCTGCCAATTTTGCGGGCGACTAAGGCGATCAGCAACGACGCAGCGTCACTGAAGTTGTGCAAGGCATCAGCGACCAAGGCTAGACTGCCGGAGACAATACCACCTATCACCTGCGCTAGTGTCAACAACATATTGACAGCAATGGCGGTAACCAGCCGACGATCTCCCATCATGTCTACATCGTGATGGTGGTGCTCATGCCCCATACTTCCATTACCTCCATTATCCTCATAAGAGGCAAAAGCAGTAGTCGCCTGGATTCAATACCAGCATGTTCATCCAGGCGACTACTGCTCTACCTATCGATTATCGGCCAGTTTACCCTTGGAAAACCAGGCAAACAACACCGGTAGCACAAACAAGGTTAAGAACGTTGCCGTTATTAGCCCGCCCACAATGACCGTGGCAAGTGGTTTCTGAATTTCCGCCCCGACACCGGTCGACATCAACATCGGAATCAAACCCAAGGCAGAGGTAATTGCCGTCATTAACACCGGACGTAAACGCGAGGTCGCGCCATCAAATACCGCACCTTCCACCGATAGGCCATCAACAATACGCTGGTTGATACTTTCGACCATCACCACGCCATTGAGTACCGCAACACCAAATAGGGTGATAAAGCCGATGGAGCTGGGCACGGACAAATATTGCCCCGAAAAATAGAGCGCAAACACACCGCCGATGACAGCCAGCGGAACGTTAACCAAAATCAACATTGCTTGCCCGATAGAATTGAAAGCGAAATAAAGCAGCAAAGCAATCAACGCGATGGAGATAGGGACAACAGTGCTGAGACGCTTTTGCGCCCGTTGTTGATTTTCAAACTGCCCCCCGATATCTACCGAATAACCTGCTGGCAAATCCACTTGCTGATCAATCGCTTGGCGAATATCGGCCACCACATTGCCCATATCTCGCCCTTGCACATTAGCTTGGATCACCACACGGCGTTGCACATCATCACGACGTACTTGCGGTGGGCCGGACTCAATGCTGATTTGGGCTATATCGCCTAAGCGCACCCACGCCCCCGTTGGCGATTGTAACGGCAGGTCAGCAATAGTGCTTGGGTTAGCGCGAAACGATTCGCCCAGACGCACATAAATATCATAACGTTCATTGCCACTAATAATTTGCCCAGCCTCACGACCGCCCAAACCATCCCTGACAATCGCCATCACATCACCCACAGCTAAGCCATAACGCGAGAGCTGGTCTCGATTGGGTCGCACCACTAACTGTGCTTCGCCAGCAATTTGCTCCATGGCGACATCTCGCGCACCGTCAATGCTTTTAATTGCTTTTTCGATCGCTTGGCCTTTTTCAGCTAAAACAGCTAAATCAGGGCCGAAGAGTTTGATCGCAAGTTGGGCTTTAACCCCCGATAACAACTCGTCCACACGGGTGGAAATGGGCTGGGAAAAATTCAACAGCAAACCGGGATGCTGCTCCAACTTCTGCTCCATTAAACGTTGTAAATCCTGACGATTATCGGCACTGCTCCATTGGTTGGCTGGTTTCAGGCCGATATAGATTTCAATGTTATTAACCGGCTCCGGGTCACCGCCAATTTCCGGCCGACCAATACGACTCAGCGCGTAGGTCACCTCAGGGAAATCCAACAGCATCGCTTCCAGCTTGGGCGCAACATTGAGCGCAGTATCCAGACTCGATGAGGGCGCTAACGTGACACGCAGGTTAATTGTGCCCTCCTCCAGTTCAGGCACAAATTCAGTACCAATTTGCGGCACTAATGCCAGCGCCGCCACCAACATGAGCACAGCACCAGCAACAACTGCTTTCCCATTGTTAAGCGCAACGTTTAAAAGAAAGCGGTAGGCAGTATCCAAAGGTTTAAGCACAAAACTTTCACGCTGACGCACCCCGTGGCGAAACAGATACGTCGCCAATGCGGGCACAATAATTAGCGCCACAAACAGCGCAGCCACAATTGCCAGCATGATACTGATGGCCATAGGTTGAAACAGCTTCGCCTCAACACCTTCAAAGCTGAAAAGTGGCATGAAGACAACAAGGATAATGGCCGTGGCAAAAAATATCGGCCGCACCACCTCTTTACCTGCTTGTTGCAAGCGCAAGGCAATCCCGTCGTGATCTCGACTCACATCATGAGGATCAGGGTCGTCACTGCCAATACGTGCTTGCACTTCTTTATCATGCTCCGCATCAGGGTGAGAGAGATGTTTGAACATGTTATCCACCATCACCACCGAGCCATCCACCAACATACCGATGGCGACCGCAATGCCGCCGAGGGACATCAGGTTGGCAGACAGCCCTAGCCAAGACATGATCATCAAGGCAATACCTATCGAAATAGGAATAGAGACCA
>CAXBDA010000067.1:0-15977 GCA_963974595.1 uncultured Oleiphilus sp.
ATTTATTAGTCACCCTGGAAGGCGAAGGTAAAACCCGTATTCATGATATCTATGTCGTATCGACTCCTATAGAAGGGCGTATTACCCGCATTAACATCGAAGCAAACGATATTGTCTCTGCTGGCAAAACAATTATTGCGAATATGTACCCGGCCAACCCCGGTTTCCTCGATAAACGTTCTGAAACCCAAGCCAAAGCCGATGTCGAAGGTGCACGCGCTGCGCTTTCCTTAGCCAACGCACGTGTCAAACAAGCACAAGCACAGCTTGACTACGAGCTAGCTGACTTTAAACGAACTGAAGCCTTATATAAGAAAGGCAGCGTATCTGAAGTACAATTGGAAAGCGCTAAATTACGCCTCAAAACCTTAAAAGCAGAGCTGGATACCACACTTTCCAACAAGCAACTGATGCTTTCTCGTTTAAATGCCTCTAGGGCAACTTTATTGCAACCAGAAGATCCCCATATTGCTGGCAATGAACATGACAAAGACTGCAATATATGTATCCACTCTCCTGTGGACGGTCGTGTGTTACGTATTTTACATAAAAGTGAAAGTATCGTGCCGATAGGGACTAAACTTGTGGAAATTGGCGACCCTTCTGACTTGGAAATAATTATTGAAATGTTATCGACCAATGCTGTTCGTGTGAAAGTGGGTGATCAGGCTTTAATCAAACGTTGGGGTGGTGAAGATGATCTGCATGCCCGTGTGAGAGTGATAGAACCCTCCGGTTTTACCAAAATTTCTGCACTTGGCATAGAAGAACAGCGCGTTAATGTAATCTTGGACTTCACCGACCCACCCGAAAAATGGCAAAGCTTAGGTAACGCCTTTCGGGTTGAAGCCGCGATCATTATTGATAAAGCCAAAGACACCATAAGGGCACCACTTTCTACCTTATTCAGGCACAATGAAACGTGGTCGGTATTTAAGGTGATTGATGGCGTGGCAAGCCTTCAAACAGTTGAAGTAGGTTTAAGAAATGATCGTTTTGCCGAAGTGACTCATGGGCTTGATGTTGGCGATCAAGTGATTATGCATCCGGGTAATGCCGTTAATGATGGTGTCAAAGTAGAACAACGTTAACTTCATTCATGATAATGTCCATCAATGGTGATTCAGATAGCGCCTTGTGTGTTTCCCCGAATGTTTTTATGGAATACTTTAGGGTATTACTCTAGCGGCGTCGATGTTTTATTGAGTGTCCAGGTTTTTCTAATAAAGGTTGTGCTGGCCAGCGATGTCGTGGATATTTACCGCGCATATCCTTAGCGACCTCAAAATAGGAGCTAGTCCAAAAGTTAGCCAAGTCACTGGTGGTTTGAATAGGTCTCTGGGCAGGAGATAGTAGTTCGAATCTAAGTGGGACGGTATTAGCGCCAATTTTGGGCGACTCAATTTCACCAAACATCTCTTGCAGTTTTACCGATACGGTTGGCCCTTGGTTCTTATCGTAAATGATAGGGATTTTTTTATCACTGGGCGTGACATATACCAACGGTGCTTCTCTATCCAGCAGTTGTTGTTCGTCCCAAGACAATGTGCCCTTGATAAGTTCGAAGACATTGACCTGTTTGAGTTGCGCTAAACTTCTTACATTTGATAGGTAAGGAAGCAACCATTGCCCGGCACTTTGAATCAATGAATCCGCTGTTAGCTTGGGGAAGCTCTCAATGACGTCACCTAACCATGTGGCTCTTGCCAGCCAGTCTTCACATTTTGCTGACCAAGAGAGTATGTTAAGACCTTCTGATTTAAGAAGACTTGTTAGGTGTTTTTGGAATTCTTCCGCTGGAATATTCGCTAAAGGTTGAGACCTAAGGGTAATTGATCGATAGCTAGAAACTCTTCGACCAGTTACATTTTGTTTTTTATCATCAAGCCGATATTCATCTTTTTCTATTATTAAATGTCCAACAGATTCATGTATATCTCCTAGCGTAATGGCGGCTGCGCTAAAAATATGCCCTTCTTTTTTTTGCGCATTACAGTCGCTAATGACCAACCAATCCGAGCCAAATAAAGGGTCGTCATCAAATAGCTGTACGCCTTTTCCATTAGCAAGTTGGTAGCGGCCACAGTTTTCTGAGCGTCTTTTAGCGAGACGGTCCGGGTAAGCAAGTAACAGAAGTTTCCCAGCATGGTCTTGTAGATCCGTCAGCGAATAATGCGGGTTATTGGTCGGTATTTTTAAGTTGTTTTTTAGCGACCTTGTCGTATTTAAGACCTGTTCAACTATCGCGCCTTTTAATGGCCAGGTTTGAAGTGCGGTTTTTTTCTGCGTTTTATAATCTTGTAAGGCAAGTAAACGTTCGACGATGTCAACACTACGGCGAGTGTAAAAAATATCACTCTCTGACAGCAACGCTGAAAGTTCACACGCTATGCCTTTTTCTAAAGGGGTTTGTGCCTGTAATAACATCGCAGCCAATCTTGGGTGGAGCCCTAGTTTCGAGGCTTTCGATCCTAAGGGTGTGATCTTGCCTGATTCACTTACAAGGCCCAAGGATGTTAGTAGTTGTTTAGCAGATTCAAAGTGAGCTAAGGGTGGGGGTGTTAGCCAGTTTATTGTCTGGTAGTCAGTTAAACCCCAAACAAACAGGTCGAGTATTAAGCTGGCTAAGTCAGCACTTAGCACTTCTTCACCTTGAAAGTCTTTAAGAGAATGCTGCTTGGATTCACTCCATAAACGAATACACGAGCCTGCTTGTAAACGACCGGCCCGGCCTTTGCGCTGATCTGCTGATGCTTTAGAAATATAAGATGTTTCTAAACGAGTCATACAGCTCTGCGGGTCATAAACTGAGCTTTTTTCCAAGCCACTATCAATGACACACCTTACACCTTCTATGGTTAAACTTGTTTCGGCTATGTTAGTGGTAAAAACCACACGACGTTTACCGGCTGGGTCAGCTCGCAAGGCTTGCTCTTGCTGGTCGATGGATAGACCGCCATAAAGCGGGAGAAAAATTAAGTTGTCTTTATTGTGGAATGTGCTGCTCGCCTCAGATAGGCATCTTTTTATATCGGCTTGGCCTGGCAGGAAAACCAGTGTATCGCCTTTTTGTTCAGCGGCTAATACAGATCTTAAGACTTTCATTACTTTCAAACTAAGATAGCTATTATCTTGAGCATTACCGCTATGAACATAGTCAACACTCACAGGATAAGCGCGCCCTGGGCACTTGATGATGGGGGCATTATCTAAATAGGACGAGATTACATTGGTATCTATCGTGGCTGACATAACGAGTATCTTTAAGTCTTCACGTATTGTCTGCTGAACTTCCAAAGCTAACATTAAGGCCAGATCTGAATGAATAGATCGCTCATGGAACTCATCAAAAATGATCAGGCCAACATCGCTTAATTCAGGATCGCTTTGCAGTCGTCTGGTTAGAATACCTTCGGTGACAATCTCTAAAACGGTATTGTCAGAAAGCTTTCGGTCATTTTTTACCTGATAACCAATCCTGTCGCCAAGCTTTTCGCCCAATTGCTTTGCCAAATAATAAGCGATTGATTTAGCCGCTACGCGACGTGGTTCGAGCATGATAATCTTTTTACCCCCTAAGAACTCAGCATCGATAAGGCTTAGCGGCAAGGCGGTTGATTTACCTGCACCGGGTTCTGCTTGCAATACGAGATTGTTATGACGTGTTAAAGAGTCAGATACTTGAGGTAAAAACTGAGATATAGGTAGCACATTAAAACTCGACAGAATTAAAGAAGACGCTGATTAACTTTATGATGTCCGGTGAGTGTTTCACTAACGCTGAGCTCTACACGCTTAAATGAAAAGTGGCTTGTTACGCGGCAGCATACTCATATTATCTACTATCTTTACATTACACCTTTTACATGGCTGGCGCAGCTCTGGCACCGGTTTTTGTTGGTTTTCAGGGAATGCCGGTATATATGGTGGTTATTCTTGGTATTTCTTCAAACTGGAAAAATCTTTTCGCTAGGTCTAGTATGATTATGTTATTGCTTGTTGCACTCAATTTAGCGTTTGTGCTCTGTCACAAATAATTGTGCACCCAATAACGCCAATTCAGTGCATCGTGAATATACTGTTCACGCAAAATTAAAGGAGGATCATGTCGAACTTTTGGCAAGAGACTATTTTAACGGCGGAGCAAATTCGCCACGAACTACATAAAACCCCCGAACTCGGTTGGCAAGAATTACGAACTGCTGAGCGAATACGAAGTATCCTGTCTGAATGGAATATACCTTGGAAGGCGTGCGCAAATACAGGCACCTTAGCGTTTATTAATGACAGCGGTGACCGTAGCCAGAAACACATTGCCTTACGCGGTGACATTGATGCTTTGCCTATCACAGAACAAACAGACAAAACTTATCAATCACAAGAGCCTGGCTGCATGCATGCTTGTGGACATGATGGTCATACGGCCACTCTCTTAGCTGCTGCTCGCTGGTTAAAATATTGTGAAAATCAAATTCCTGGCCCAGTGACCCTTATTTTTCAACCTGCGGAAGAGGGCGGTCATGGTGCAAAGGTAATGATTGAAGACGGTGCTCTAAAAGGTGTTGATGAAATCTATGGCTGGCATAATTGGCCAGCGATCAGTTTTGGCAAAATGCTCTGCCCCGATGGCATTGTGATGTGCGGCAATGGCACGTTTACATTAACGGTTAAAGGTCAGGGTGGTCATGCCAGTCAACCCGAACTATGTCGCGACCCAGTCTTGGCCGCTAGTGCAATTACCTTGGCATTGCAGCAGGTTATTAGTCGAAAATTGGCACCGCAAAAAGCAGCTGTGCTGAGTATTACGTCTATTGATGCTCGCAGCGCAGCCACAGTTATACCGCAACAAGCCATCATTGGTGGCAGTATTCGAGTACCAGACAAGCTTAGCCGTGAAGAAATTAACCAAGCAATAATCGATATTGCTACCAACACAGCCCATGCCTATGGTGTGGAGTGCGACGTCGATATTCAGCCGCGTTACGAGGCAACCATCAATCACCCTGCTCAGGCGCAATTTATGCGCCAACTCTGGCAGCAAAGCTGGGGTGAAGCGGCGCTTGAACAGCAGGTATTATCTCCTGTTATGGCATCGGAAGATTTTAGTTATTATCTACAAAAAATCCCCGGAGCCTTTGCATTGATTGGCGCAGATGATGGGCCCGATCACCAAGCCCCTTGTCATAGTCCCCACTACGATTTTAATGATCGTTTAATCGAAAAAGTCACCACCTTGTTTGCACAAGTGGTCGGTGCCCCAATACCCGAAACTCAAGATAATATTGATACAAATAATACCGATAAAATTTCTTAATTCTATTCGGCGATATTGGCCGCCAAAATTTTAGACAATCAGGAGCTAGTTATGAGTATATTCGAAGAGCGAGAATCCGATATTAGAGCCTATTGCCGGGTTTACCCGGTCGTATTTGATAAGGCTGAAAACGCAAGACAAACCGATGAAAACGGCAAAGAATATATCGACTTTTTTGCCGGAGCAGGTGTGCTGAATTTTGGCCATAATAATGAGCGTATGACTAAGGCAATCGTCGAATACATCCAGTCCAAGGGTGTGACGCATACTTTGGATATGCATTCCACAGCCAAACGCGACTTTATGCAAAGTTTCGTTGACACGATACTAGAACCACGCAAGATGCCACACAAGATGCAATTTATGGGGCCTACAGGCACAAATGCTGTAGAGGCCGCGTTAAAACTCGCGCGACGAGCTACTGGTCGAAATGACATAGTTGCCTTTACTAAAGGTTTTCATGGTATGACTTTAGGTTCTCTTGCCTGCACCGCCAATGAATACTTCCGCGGTGCTGCAGGTGTTCCCTTATTACATGTTGGCCATCAGCCCTTTGGCTGTGAAAAGCCCTGTCAGGGTTGTGAGATGGGCTGCGGCATAAGTAACTTGGATGCACTGCGAGCTCAATACAATGATCCTTCTAGCGGGATCAAACCGCCCGCAGCATTTTTAGTCGAAACCATTCAAGCCGAGGGTGGTGTCAATGTGGCGTCTAAAAAGTGGTTAAAAGCCTTGGCTAGTTTGGCTAAAGACATGGGTAGTCTGCTGATTGTTGATGATATTCAAGTCGGCATGGGCCGCACAGGTTCTTTCTTCAGTTTTGATGATGTGGGTATTGATCCCGACATCATTTGTTTGGCAAAAGGTCTTGGAGGTATGGGAACGCCCATGGCGATGAACCTTGTTAAACCTGAAATCGATAAACTCTGGTCTCCTGGTGAACACACTGGCACTTTCCGTGGCCAGTCATTATCTTTCGTGGCGGGCAAGCAAGCGCTGAGTTATTTCGAGAACGATGAGTTTATGCAGGAAGTTAAAGAAAAAGCATCCATCATGCGCAAAGCCCTGGCACCTCTTGAGAAAATTCAGGGCGTACAAGTTCGCGGAAAAGGCATGGTTCTAGGCCTGGATGTGAATGATGGCACAGTCGCACGCGCTATTATTGATGAATGTTTTAACAAAGGTTTACTTATCGCTACCTGCGGGACGGGTGGTCGAGTCATCAAGCTCATCCCACCGTTGACAATTCCGGAGCGTGATTTAATGGAAGGCTTGGTGATACTGATTAATGCGACGCAACACGCTTTGGAGGCTTAATCATGAAAAAACGCGATGATATGACCTTCCCCTTTGAAGAATACGAGCGTCGTATTTTAGAGTTGCGTGCACGTATTGCCGAGCGCCATCTTGACGCCGTCGTGGTGACCGATCCCGAAAATATTATGTATCTAACGGATTACCAAACCACAGGCTACTCATTTTTTCAGGCTCTGGTTGTGCCACTTGAAGATGAACCCTTCATGATTACGCGGGCATTAGAGGCGTCTAATATTTTTGCTCGTACCTGGGTGGAGCGTACGCGGCCCTATCCTGATACTGGTGACGCCATTCAAATGCTGGTGGATGCTTTGCGTGAATTTGGTTTATCAACCAAGCGCATTGGTTATGAGCGCAACAGTTACTTTTTCCCGGCCTACCAACAAGACACCATCCGCACAACCTTAACAGCGGCCAAATTACTTGACTGTTTTGGTATCGTGGAAGAAGGGCGCATTTGTAAGTCACCTGTAGAAATTGACATCATGCGTAAAGCCGCTTTTGCCACTGAAGCAGGTATGAAAGCAGGTATAGCGGCGTGTCATGCTGGCGCAACTGAAAACGAGATTGGTGCAGCAATTAGCTCGGGAATGTTTTGTGCAGGTGGCGAGCCACCTGCTGTTATGCCTTATGTTACCTCCGGTCCGCGGACGATGATTGGTCATGCAACCTGGGAAGGTCGTGTGGTAAAACCAGGCGAACATATCTTCCTCGAAGTCGGTGGCTGTTTTAGACGCTATCACACTGCCATGATGCGTACAGTAGTGTTAGGTGAATTGAGTGATTCTATGTGCAAGGCCCAAGAGACCATGAAGTTAGCGCTGAGTACCATGCACAACGAAATACAACCCGGAATGACGGTTTCTGATGTGGACAATATGATTCGCAATATCATCACCCATAATGATGTTGGCGCGAGTTTAGTGACGCGTTCAGGGTATTCCATTGGTATTGCTTTTCCTCCCAGCTGGGACGAAGGTTACATTTGCAGCCTTAAACAAGGTGATTCCACTGTCTTAAAAGAAGGTATGACCTTCCATGTCATTCCGTGGATGTGGGGTGTTGATGGTAATAAAACCTGTGGAATATCGGATTCTATTTATATAACCGATAAAGGCTGCGAATCCTTTTTTACACTAGATCGCGATTTTACCGTTAAACCTAACAGTTCGCCAATTCAAAAAAATAATGCCAAGAGTGAAACAAGCGAACCTCAGCTTGTCGTGGCTAACGATAGTAAATCAAAAAGTAAAACTGCAAAAAACAGTTAATTAATCCATGCGTGTTTGCTAAGCATTGATTAATAGGCTGAGTCTTGCATTTTTATGCATTTATTTCTTATATGCTGATCGAAAATCATAATGAACTTACATTTTCTCTCAGGAGTTGATCATGCCCCAGGAACTCATTTCAACAAACCCTTATACAGGGAAAGTCATAAAGCAATATCCTGCCTTTGATAGCAAGGACATTGCTGACACTATTGAAAAAGCGGACACTGCTTTCTCACTTTGGCGAAAAACAACCTTTGCTGAACGTGCCGCAGTGCTTGTGAAAGTGGCTAAGGCCTTGCGAGAGGCGAAACCTAAGTTAGCCGAACTAATGGCAATTGAGATGGGGAAACCCATCAAAGAAGGCTTGGCCGAAGTGGAAAAAGCCGCAATGTGTTCAGAATATTACGCCGAACATGCTGAACAGTACCTGGCATCAGAAGAGCTTCCATCGGATGCCTCACTTAGTTTTGTCTGTTATCAACCATTGGGAGCTTTACTGGGTATCTTGCCGTGGAATGCGCCATTATGGTTAGCCGCACGTTATTTTGCGCCCGCATTGATGGCCGGTAACACTTGTGTCCTCAAACACGACCCAAATGTACCGGGCTGCGCTCAAGCCATTGCAGATGTGTTTGTTAGTGCTGGCGCACCTGAAAATATTTTGCTCAACTTACCTATTCAAACTGCTTTTGTTGCTGAGGCTATTCGCCATCCTGCGATACAGGCAGTATCGTTTACTGGCTCAGCGAATGCAGGTGGCATTGTCGCCGCTACGGCTGCTGCTGAAATCAAGCACTCTGTGCTAGAACTCGGTGGTTCAGATCCGCTTATCGTTTTAGCTGATGCTGACCTCGAAGCTGCTGCCGATGTGGCTACACTTTCGCGCACCATAAATGCGGGGCAATCGTGTATTGCAGCTAAACGAATTATTGTGGAAGCTGATGTTTACGATGTTTTTATCGAAAAATTAAAAGCGCGTTTAGCCAAGCTCAAACCGGGTGACCCGCGTTTGGATGATACGGATATTGGTCCAATTGCTCGGGATGATTTGCGGCAGAACCTGCACCGACAAGTGGAAGAATCGATTAAGGCGGGTGCAAATTGTTTGATGGGTGGCGAATTGCCTTCAGGTGATGGTTATTTCTACCCAGTGACCTTGCTAAGTGACGTCGATGAAACGATGTGTGCTTTTAGGGAAGAAACCTTTGGCCCCGTTATGGCCGTAGTCAAAGCCAACGATCAGGGGCATGCATTGTCATTAGCCAACAACACCGAATACGGTTTGGGCGCGAGTGTCTGGACAAAAGATTTGGCATTAGCAGAATTTTTTGCAATGGAATTGAATGCAGGGCAAGTTGCTGTAAATGGCATTGTGAAAACAGACCCGCGATTGCCAAGTGGCGGCATTAAGAAGTCTGGTTATGGCCGCGAATTAGGCCCGCATGGCATCAAGGAATTTGTGAATGCTAAGCAAGTTTGGATTAAATAGCGCACGAGCTTGCTCTTAGCCTTCAACTGGTTTGCGGGTTCACAGTATTTGAGCGAACCCAAAAATCAGGGCAGCTCAGGGAGCGGTAATTGCAGCTTAACTGAGTGCCTGTCTTGGTTCTAATCTTTATGTTTGTCATGTTGATGTTTGTCACGCCCATGTCCCTTTTTGCTTTTTTTGTGATGATGTTGATCATGCGGGTATTCTTGGTCAATTAGGTGTATAGTGAACCCATAGTATTTCCCTGTATTGAGCCTACTGGCCATCACGCCTCTATCCTCCTTATTGCTATCAAGCTAATCACTTGGATTGATAGCACTTACTGCATACGATTCTCAATCTTAATGAGAACAAGCATATTTCGCATAACGCTGATCTTTTGAGCAGCATTATGCTTCCTGTATATTTTACAGTTTGAACTGAAACGTTTTAGATTTTATATATTCTTGTTAGGAGCACTATGTCTACAGTTAAGTTAACAGTAAGTGAAGAAACGCTGGATTTACAACCCACCATTATTTCATATGTAAAAGATCTGCCTAACGCTTGCTCGCTTGCAGGATTGGCCTGCACAATATTAGCGATCTATTTCAGTATTATTGGTATTTACTACGCAGCGATGATCGGCATGATTTGGGCTGTTGCTTTTGACTGGGCCGATGGCTTAGTGGCACGGAAAATGAAAGGCAGGACAGGTAATGACCGTATGTTTGGTGGTCAACTCGATCTGGTAATAGATATCGTTAGTTATGGCGTTGCACCTGCGATTCTTTTAATGAGTTATGGCCAGTTTGAGCCAGTTTTTCTACCGATAGCATTTGTTGTACTCGCTGCTAGCGCTATTCGCTTAAGTTATTTCAGCACTTTCGGCTTGTCTGACGAGTCTAAATACACGGGCTTGGCACTGGATAACAATAGCATCATTCTGGTTGCTATCTTCCTTTTAGAAAGTGTCCTGCCAAGTGGGGCGTTCTCGATCATTTTGTATGCCGGTGCTTTAGGTTTAGCGGCGCTTAATGTCTCTCAAATTAAAACGCCTAAACTTTCTGGAAACCCAAGAAATGTATTTTTACTTGCGTTATATACGCTCGGAATAACAAGTATTTATCTGTGGAAGTTATAGCTGCATTTGGTCAATTAATGCTATCGATAAAAGCGGTGCTGTCAGTTGACGCAGTAGTCGTACAAAGGTCTTTTAACAAATATTTGAGGAAATAAATTACATATGATTGTATATACCGTAGGTACATTTGATTTGTTGCATGTAGGGCATCTTGCTTTATTGGAATATTGTAAATCACTAGGTGATGTTCTGGCTGTGGGCGTTGCATCTGATCGTGTTGTGAATTCTTACAAGCCTAATAAACCTGTTATCCCTCTAGAGCAACGAATGGAAATGTTAAGGGCATTGCGCTGTGTTGATATTGTGCGCTCCTACGATGAGCTAGAGTATGTATCGGGCTGTATAGAGCTGAATGCGGATATTTTCGTGATTGGTGAAGATTGGGGAAATAAGCCTCACAATATTGCAGTAGAGTCTTATCTGAAATCGGCAGGAAAACAGATTAAACAGGTACTTTATAACCCCCGAACATCCTCAACCACGATAAAACAAAATGTTAGGGCACAAACTAACCATGTCAGAAATTTAAGTATGGCTGTTGCTTAGTGAAGCAGATTTGAGCCTATGCAGATAGCCTTTATTCATACGAGGTAGTGAATGGCATGAAGTATTTAGCCTGGATTCTTATTTCTTCAAAAGTTGGGCTATTTTCTTGTTGATCAGTGGTCCTAAGATTCGCTTCTTTAGGTTTGAAGTCTTAGAGTCAGCCAAGTTGCCTTGATCCTTTTTGTTTGAATTCGATGGTTCGTGCCTTACTACTGTTTTTTCTGTGCTCAATTCCATCTGTCTTTCAATCGCACTACGCTCATTTTTGGCCACGGTGATCTGATGATTAATTTCTTTTTTATCGCTCTGTGTGTTTTCTTCAGGTATTTTAAAATCGACTCTTTTATTGGTCTTATCTGAAAGTAAAATAAGCTGTTGGCGTAATTTTTCATAACGACTTTTTGCTATAAGGGCTTGGATTCTTGCTTGAGCCTTAGTCTGTCGTTCTCTTGGTATTTGTGTACCATCAGCTAAAATTACAATTTCATAATTATCTGGTAGTTCACTAACGTCCTTGGCGGACATAATTTTTCTCCAACTATAATATTTTTGAGCAATCTGAAGCGCGCCCTATCAAAAAACAGGCTCATTTGCTACATCAAAAAACTTTAAATATAAACACTTAAGTTATTATAGAATAAAAGGGCGTAATAAATTTTAGTGTTTTGTATCTGTATGTATGGCTATGTAATTCTGGTGTGGAATGTTGTTAAAAAAGCCAAGCAAGTATCCGGCTGATTTTTTGTCCTTAACCTTAAATGAGGTGGACAAGAGGAATATCATTAACGCAGTTCCAGATAAGAAATATAGCCTTTTTAAGGATAAGTGTTACATGAATTTAAAATAACTTGATGAAGTTTAAAAAATCTGCCATTTTATACCCATGAAAACAAACTCTAGTTATTCAAAAATTTGCGCGTTACTTGCGATTATTCTTTTTATAAATCCCGTCATTGCAGCGGCAGATGCTTTGTTTTCTAATTTAAATCTTAATGATACTGCTTTATTTGCAGAAGAGTTGCCAACTGAGATGCCTTGTCACGAAGAGCACAATACCGAAATGTTTGATGCGCAAAAAATGACTCATTCTGATATGGCACCAGACTGTTGTACTGATGTTTGTCAGTGTGATGATTCAGGTTGTCATGCTTCATCTATGGTATTCCAGTCTAAATCTCCGTTGGTTTATGATGCAAATCAAGGTCATCAATATGATTTACCTCTCTACTTAAGCCTCGCTTTCACGCCTTCGTCACCACCACCCATTATTTAACTACCTTATAAAGTTTGTGAGTCTCATTGATTGAGTTTCTTTTATAAATGAACTCATTAATATGCTTATTTGTTGTTTATCGTTCTGAGTTAGTTTTAAATTTAACCCAGAACAAATCAGGTGGTTTATGAATCAAAATAATTTTGTCCGCTGTTTGTTTATATTCAGAATTCAGGGCTATCATTAAACTTGCTTATTCATAAAGTGTTACATGCGATTGTCTAGACTTTTTTAGTCGCTAAACATAACTGTTTTTAAAGTCCATTGGAGGGCTTATGGTTTCTAAATTATTTATCAAGACGCTTACTGTTTTTACCTTTTTATTCATTACTTCTTTCTCGCAGGCAGCAGATCTTAACACTGCGTCATCTGCTAAAACTGAAATAACTGAAGAGGTGTTGACGGTGTATAAAAATCCAAGTTGTGGTTGTTGTGAAAAATGGGTTACTCATGTTGAAAAATCCGGTTTTGAAACGGTAATCCATGACCGAAACGACCTTTCCGGATTCAAATCAGCTAAGGGTATTGAATCAGAATATCGCTCTTGTCATACGGCAGTATCCAAAAATGGTTATGTTTTTGAAGGGCATGTACCTGCTAAACACATTCAAAACTTCTTAGCTGAAAAGCCCGAAAATGTCTTAGGTTTGTCTGCACCGGGTATGGGTATGGGCTCACCAGGTATGGAAATGGGTGGCAAGTTTAAACCTTATAAAGTGTTGTTGTTAAAAAAAGATGGTTCAAGTGAAGTCTATGCTTCAATTAATTCATATAAGGAACAGTTCTAGTGCTTAAAAATAGGAACCACAGCAAAGTTTGCATTACTTTTGGTTTGGGGATTTTAATGATGGGAAGTTTGACGGCTCTTGCTGAGCCGTCAGGGCAAAGTGCAGATATACTCACTTTTACACAGGCCATTAAAGTCGCTCAACAAAATGATCCTTGGTTAAAGGGTAACCGTCATCAACAAGAAGCCATTGAGTTTTCAAGTGTTGCGGCTAATACTTTACCTGATCCTACAATATCGCTTGGTCTGGCGAGTTTGCCTGTTGATGGTTATGACTTTAATCAAGAAGCGATGACCCAGCTGAAAGTTGGTGTGAGCCAAATGATTCCACGAGGTGATACTCTTGAACTTAGAAGCCAACAGTTAAAGGTAAAAAGCCAAGGTTACCCGTTTCAACGTGAAAACAGAGAAGCACAGGTGGCGGTCACGGTTGGACAGTTGTGGCTTGATGCGTACCGAGTACAAGAAAGTGTCGCGTTAATTGAAAGAGATCGCACATTATTTTTACAATTAGTCGATGTTGCCGAAGCGAATTATTCCGCGGCATTAGGGCGCACACGCCAAGCCGATATTATTCGTGCACAACTAGAGTTAACACAGCTTGATGAACGTTTAGATGTGTTGGCGCAAGAAAGAAATAAATTTGAAGGTAAATTATCACAATGGTTAACCGACTACTTATCAGGGCTGGACAATGATGCAATCTTAGCGAACCTGGCTTTACATGGAATGGATTTGGGGACGCAAATTCCCCAACTTGAATTGCAATATCCTGAGTTGGTTTATGCTGAAAAGTGGCGTAAACCAGAACAATTAGTAAGTTATTTTACTCAACACCCAGCAGTCATTGCTTTAGATAAGCGAATTGAAGCCACTAAAACAGGCATTGCTTTAGCGAAAGAAAAGTACAAACCTGAATGGGGCGTTAATGCGGGTTATGGTTATCGTGGAGATGACCCAAGGGGCAGTAGCCGTGCTGATTTATTGTCACTAGGCGTAACATTTGATGTGCCTTTATTTACTGAAAACAAGCAAGATCAAGAACTTAAGTCTGCTATGTCACAAACTGAGTCGATTAAAACAGAAAAATTACTCTTGCTTCGTCAATTACTGAGTAATTACTCAAGCACAAAAGGGCGCTTGTTGCGATTAAATGATCAACAAAAACTTTACCGTGAAAAATTATTACCGCAAATGTACGAGCAAGCAGAAGCTTCATTAACGGCCTATACCAATGATGACGGTGATTTTGCTGAAGTCGTTCGAGCGCGCATTGCAGTGCTTAATGCAGAAATCAAAATATTAACAATAGACGTTGATCAGCAAAAACTGCTATTGGAATTAAATTATTTATTTATTGGTGCGAATAAAGCAGCCTAATAAAATTGCCAGATACGGAGAAAATGAATGAGTTCAAATAATAAATCCCAAATGAAGGGGATCGTAATAGGTGTCGTTGTTGGCGCAGTGGTTACTTTCGGTGCTTATACAGCCTTGGCACCATTAAATAATACTGGCAGTACAAGTGGCGAAGCTAGCGCCCCAGCGAAGAAAGAGCCTTTATATTGGGTTGCTCCAATGGATCCAGCTTATAAACGTGACAAGCCGGGGAAATCACCCATGGGGATGGATTTAATCCCCTATTATGGTGATGCGGGTGGCGGCCCTGATGAAGGTGAAGGCACTATTCGCATTTCGCCTGATGTCGTGAATAATTTAGGGGTACGTACGGTAATCGCAAGCTATAAGCCACTACACATGCAAATAGATACGGTCGGTTACGTGGCCTATGATGAAGATACCTTGGTACATATTCATCCTCGGGTAGAAGGCTGGATTGAAAAACTTTACGTTAAAGCCATTGGTGATCCCGTTAAAAAAGGTCAGCCGCTTTATGATATTTACTCACCTGAGTTAGTGAATGCGCAAGAAGAATTATTATTGGCTTTAGACAGAAACAACAAGAGGTTAATTACGGCGGCAGAAAATCGTTTGTTCTCATTGCAAATACCTAAAAGAGCAATTGCTGAGTTGAGAAAAACGAAAAAGGTCAAACAAAATATTACGTTTTATGCACCGCAACGAGGTGTGGTTGAAAATTTAAAAGTGCGTGAAGGTTACTTTATCAAACCGGGTTTAACTATCATGTCAATTGGTGATTTGGCTGAAGTCTGGGTTGAAGCGGAAGTATTTGAGCGCCAAGCCGGGCAGGTTAAAACAGGTACCCCTGTTACCATGAAATTAGATTATTTACCGGGTAAAGAATATAACCTTAACGTCGATTATATTTATCCCACACTCAACCCTAAAACACGCACGATGAAAGTAAGGATTCGTGTAGATAATAAAAATGGGGACTTTAAACCCGATATGTTTGCACAAGTCATTCTGCACACATCAGGTGATGAAAGTGCACTATTAATACCCAAAGAAGCCCTCGTTCGTACTGGCTCACAAGATCGAGTGGTATTAGCCTTAGGTCAGGGGAGCTATAAATCAGTCGAGGTAAAAGTTGGTCGTTTTGACAGAGATAATGTCGAAATCTTATCTGGCCTGTCTGAAGGTGAAAAAGTTGTCAGTTCAGCGCAGTTTTTGCTTGATTCTGAATCAAGTAAAACCTCTGACTTTAAACGTATGAATCACGACGCGGCTAATGAAATGGCAGGCATGGATCATAGTTCAATGAAAGGTATGGATCATAGCTCAATGGAAGGTATGGATCATAGCTCAATGGAAGGTATGGACCATGGTTCAATGAAAGGTATGGACCATGGTTCAATGAAAGGTATGGATCATAGCTCAATGAAAGGTATGGATCATAGCTCAATGGAAGGTATGGATCATAGCTCAATGA
>CAXBDA010000068.1:0-15668 GCA_963974595.1 uncultured Oleiphilus sp.
CCAAGCAAAATTACGCAAGAACGGTAGCATGCCATGGTTAAGACCCGATGCGAAAAGCCAGGTAACACTGCGTTATGAACACGGTAAACCTGTCGCCATAGATGCAGTTGTTTTATCGACTCAACATAACCCTGAGATCAAGCTGGATGCACTTCGCGAAGCCGTATTAGAAGAAATAATCAAACCTGTTCTGCCTGCTGAATGGCTGCATAGTGATACCCTTTTTCACATCAACCCAACCGGCAACTTTGTAATTGGTGGCCCTGTAGGCGATTGTGGCCTAACGGGCCGTAAGATTATTGTGGATACCTACGGTGGTATGGCAAGACACGGCGGTGGTGCCTTCTCTGGAAAAGATCCTTCAAAGGTTGATCGTTCTGCAGCTTATGCCGGCCGTTATGTGGCTAAAAATATTGTGGCGGCGGGTCTAGCCGACCGTTGTGAAATTCAGGTTTCTTATGCCATTGGCGTTGCTCAGCCGACATCAATCGCCATCAACACTTTTGGCTCAAACAATGTTGCTGAAAGCAAAATTGAAGAATTGGTGCGTAAACATTTCGATCTACGCCCGCAAGGTATTATCGACATGCTAGACCTTCGTCGCCCTATCTACCGTGATACAGCTGCATATGGTCACTTTGGTCGTGAGGAGCCTAATTTTACTTGGGAAAAAACAGATAAAGCAAATGCCCTAAAAGCTGAGGCGGGTCTTTAGTTAACTGGCAAATATAACGTTTTATCTGTAAACCTATACTTTATGCAAATACAGGTGAGACAACTTTTTATGCAAAAATCAGTCACACGATTTTGTTCAAACATTTTTGATCAAACACAGAGGAATCACCCATGAGTTTCACCGATTACAAAGTAGCAGACATTAAACTGGCAGATTGGGGTCGAAAAGAAATAGATATTGCTGAAGGTGAAATGCCTGCTTTAATGGCACTTCGTCGTAAATATAAAGAAAGCCAACCGCTAGCTGGCGCGAAGATCATGGGCTGTATCCACATGACGATTCAAACTGCGGTTCTGATCGAAACCTTAATTGATTTAGGCGCTGATGTTCGCTGGTCTTCGTGTAATATTTTCTCCACCCAAGACCATGCAGCCGCGGCCATTGCTGCGGCGAATATTCCGGTATTTGCCTGGAAAGGTGAAACAGATGAAGAATTTTTATGGTGTATTGAGCAAACTATTCTTGCTGAAACAGGTAGTGATAAAATATGGGATGCCAACATAATTTTAGATGATGGTGGCGATCTAACAGAAATGGTACATAACAAATACCCAGAGATGCTCGATAAAATTCATGGCATTTCAGAAGAAACCACGACAGGTGTTCACAGATTACTAGATATGTTTTCAAAAGGTGAACTAAAAGTCCCTGCCATTAACGTCAACGATGCGGTGACAAAATCCAAGAATGATAACAAGTACGGCTGTCGTCATAGTCTAAATGATGCCATCAAACGCGGTACTGATCACTTATTAGCAGGTAAAAAAGCGCTCGTTATTGGTTATGGGGATGTCGGTAAAGGTTCTGCTGCTTCACTTCGTCAAGAAGGTATGATTGTTAAAGTGACTGAAGTTGACCCAATTTGTGCAATGCAAGCCTGCATGGATGGCTTTGAAGTGGTTTCGCCTTACATCAACGGCATTAACACACGCAGCCTTGCTGGCATCAACACGCTATTAATGTCCACAACTGACCTTATTGTGACCACCACAGGCAATATTGATGTCTGTGATGAGTTTATGTTGCAGACCCTAAAATCGGGTGCTGTTGTGTGCAATATTGGTCACTTTGATAGTGAAATTAATACGGCTTACATGCGTAAGAACTGGGAATGGGATGAAGTTAAACCACAGGTTCATAAGATTTATCGTAACAAATCAACGAATGATCATTTGATTTTATTATCAGAAGGCCGCTTGGTAAATTTAGGTAACGCGACGGGCCACCCTTCACGTATTATGGATGGCTCGTTTGCAAACCAGGTATTAGCACAAATTTATTTATATGAGCGTAAGTTTGCAAACTTACTTGAAGGCGAAAAGAAAGACAGTCTCTATGTCAAAATACTGCCTAAAAAGTTAGATGAAGAAGTTGCTCGCGATATGGTTGAAGGGTTTTCCGGTGTCATGACTCAAATGACAACAGAGCAGGCAAAGTATATCAACGTACCGGTTGAAGGCCCTTATAAACCAGAAGCTTATAAGTACTAAGTTACTTTGTAGTTCAGAATGATTCTGCTCGCAATCTTCAACCACTCTGTAGGGGCAGACCCACGTGTCTGCCCTAATCTATGTGCCGCATATGTCGCCATCGGAGTTGGACAATAAGTAGCATCAAGGGCGCACACGCAGGTGCGCCCCTACAGGTAATAGACGATAAATACACGCCTGCGTGAAGACTAAATGGACAGCCAAATGAATAGCCAAAAACAATTCAAACCTCGTTATAGCTTTGAATTTTTTCCTCCTAAAACACCAGCGGGAATGGAAAAGCTTCAAATAGTTCGTGATGAACTCGCAAGACGCAAACCAGACTTTTTTTCAGTCACTTATGGCGCGGGTGGTTCAACCCAAGAAAGAACCATAGATACCGTTTTAAAACTCCAAGATCAGGGAATTTCAACGGCACCTCATTTGTCGTGTGTTGGCTCAACCCTTGAAAACATGAAGTCACTGTTAGACTTATATCTTGAAAATGGTGTTAATCGCATTGTTGCCCTGCGCGGTGATTTACCCTCTGGCATGGGTTCGACTGGCGAACTGCGGTATGCCAATGAGCTTGTTGAGTTTATTCGTAAGCATAGTGGCGACCATTTTAATATAGAAGTTGCGGCTTACCCTGAGTTTCATCCGCAAGCCTCTTCAGCGGAAGCTGATCTTTTGAACTTCAAGAAAAAGGTTGATGCCGGAGCGAATAGCGCGATTACCCAGTATTTTTATAATGCCGACGCTTACTTTTATTTTGTTGAACGCGCAGAAAAAATGGGCGTTCATATTCCTATCGTACCCGGCATTATGCCGATCACGAACTACAGCAGTTTGGTTCGATTTAGTGATATGTGTGGCGCTGAAATCCCACGCTGGATTAAAAAGCAGCTAGAAGCGTATGCCGATGATACTGCAAGCATCAAGGCTTTTGGTGAGCAAGTAGTGACGCAAATGTGCGAGCGCTTACTATCAGCAGGCGCACCGGGTTTACACTTTTATACACTTAATCAGGCTGAACCCAATCTTAAGGTTTGGGATAATTTGGGACTTAGTGACGAAGAACAGATTCGTTTCTAGGTTTTGATTGGCTAAACTCCCTGAGCTACCCGCACTGAGTGCACCGGAGGGACGAAGAACCTGCGTGTTCACCCTGGGAAATACATGAAAATACAGGGCAGACACACCGGTCTGCCCCTACAGCAGTTCATGAGCGCAATGCTTTTTAGGGTTAACTCTCAACAAACGCCCGTTCAATCACATAATGGCCCGCGTTACCATGACGCGCTTCATTAAAACCCTTGGCATTCAGAATTTCGCAGGTATCTTTCAACATGCTGGGGCTTCCACAAATCATGAAACGGTCATGTTCAAGGCTTAAGTCTGGCAAGCCTATGCTTTGTGTTAACTTTCCCGTTTCCAAGGCATCTGTAATTCGCCCCTGAGTCTCAAATTCATCACGCGTGACCGTTGGATAATAAATTAATTTATCTCTAATCAGCTCACCAAAATATTCATTTTGAGGCAACTCATGCTTAATGATATCTTTATATGCCAGCTCTGATGTAAAGCGAGTGCCATGTGTTAAAATCACCTTATCAAATTGCTCATAGGTTTCAGGATCTTTGATGATACTCATAAACGGTGCTAAACCAGTGCCCGTTGAAATTAAATATAAATTTTTACCTGGCAGTAAGTTATCTAGTACCAAGGTACCTGTCGGCTTTTTGCTGAGTAATATTTGATCGCCTATCTGTATTTTTTGCAGTTTTGAGGTGAGCGGGCCATCTTGAACTTTGATACTGAAAAACTCTAATTCTTCTTCATAATTTGCACTGGCAATACTATAAGCACGCATAAGCGGCTTACCTTCATGCTCTAACCCCATCATAATGAAGTGGCCATTTTTAAAACGAAATGAAGGGTCGCGACTCGTCGTAAAACTAAACAAAGTATCATTCCAGTGTTTTACACTCGTCACCGTTTCTTTCATAAAACCAGCCATAAAAATTCCTCAGTCAGTAGCGTTAAATAGTCGTTATCAAATAACTTGAGGATAAGTGTACGTAGCGGTAGTATATCTGTAAAACAAATAAAACCTATTTACTTAATCGGCTTAATCGATATGAAGTTTTCTCTTAAACAAATAGAAGTCTTTCTGGAAACATCCCACACATTGAACATTACCCGGGCAGCAGAACGACTCTCTATGTCGCAATCTGCGGCCAGTGAATCATTGAAGTCACTAGAAAACCAGTTCGACATTCAACTATTTGATCGTGTCGGAAAAAAGCTACAACTCAATGATTTTGGTAAAATCATCCGAAAACAAGCTGAATCATTTTTAGATCAAGCGACAGCGTTAGAACAAGCACTCTCGAAGCATGAACAAGTCGGTGAGCTCAAAATAGGCGCGACGTTATCGATAGGAAACTATCTTGCCATACACATATTATCTGAATTCAAGCAACTGTATCCGCAGGCCAATGCGCTTCTCGAAGTGGCTAATACCACAAAAATAAGCGAGAAAGTGGCTAATTTTGAACTGGATATTGGTCTTATAGAAGGTGAAATAACCCACTCAGAGCTTAATGTCATGCCTTGGCGAGAAGATGAGCTAGTCGTATTTTGCGCTCCTGATCACCCCTTCGCCAAACAAGAGACATTAGCAGATTACGATTTGATCAATGCCCAATGGATATTAAGGGAATCTGGCTCTGGCACCCGTCAGGCATTTGATTTTGCCATGCATGGCATTTTGAGCCAGTTAAAGGTAGAACTAGAGCTACAACACACTGAAGCCATAAAGCGAGCGGTCGAATCAGGTATGGGCGTTGGCTGCCTTTCAAGAATAACCCTCGAAGATGCATTTAAACGAAGAAGTTTAATGCCACTAAACATTCCGCACAGGAACTTTCATCGACAGTTTTATCTGATTATGCATAAGAATAAATATCGCAGCACCGGCATACAAAACTGGATAGACCTATGTTTAAAACAAGTGGATTAATCATCTTTTTAAAAAACAAACCATATTTTAAAATATGCGAGCTAAAATAGAAGTCTGTACTTAAATAAAATAAAAAAACTTTCTTGAGTTTGGTGGGTATTCAAGGCATTTTATAGCGCTGGAATGTCGAACAGATCCAAGCAAGTAATAAAGTCGTGTTTAGTTAGACTAAAAATCCAGTCAGGCAATTTAATGAGGACAAGCACAATATGTCAATCCTATGGATGATGCTATTTCCAATTCTGGGTATTTTTATACCTCTTATGTGTCAGTCCATGAATCGTAATTTATGTGCTGCCTTTACTGCCGTCTGCCCTGCTCTTGCTTTTATCATACTCTGCTCTTTTACGTCTGAAGTATTCAACAATCAGGATGTCAGTTTTTACACTGAATGGATTCCCGTACTAGGCTTGTCTTTGTCTTTTCACCTTGATGGCCTTGCTTACCTTTTTTCACTCTTAATACTTGGCATTGGTTTACTCATTATCTTATATGCTCGCTATTATCTTTCTGAGAAAGATAACATGGGCAAGTTTTATTGTTTCTTAATCATGTTTATGGTCGCCATGCTTGGGATCGTTCTATCCAACAACCTTATTCAACTCTGGCTATTTTGGGAACTCACCAGTATAAGCTCTTTCCTGCTTATCAGTTTCTGGTCACATAAAACCGAGGCAAGAAAAGGTGCCCGAATGGCGCTAACAGTAACGGGAGCCGGTGGCTTAGCTTTATTAGGTGCATTACTACTTATTGCACACATCACTGGGACTTATGAATTAAACGAAGTACTCCAAAAAGCTGATTTAATTCATTCAAGTGACCTTTATGTTCCCACACTTATATTATTTTTATTAGGTGCTTTCACAAAATCGGCTCAATTCCCTTTCCATTTTTGGCTACCACACGCCATGTCTGCCCCTACACCGGTTAGTGCTTATCTTCACAGTGCCACCATGGTAAAAGCCGGTGTCTTTTTAATGGCGCGCTTTTACCCTGTGATGGCGGGTACAGAATACTGGTTTATTATTGTTTCGATGACCGGTATCGTCACCATGTTAATTGGTGCTTATGTCGCACTCTTTAAACATGACCTAAAGGGCTTACTGGCTTATTCAACAATCAGCCATCTCGGCCTTATTACATTGTTGTTCGGTCTAGATACCCAATTGGCTGCCATTGCTGGTGTCTTTCACATTATTAATCATGCTGTTTTTAAAGCTTCATTATTTATGGCTGCTGGCATTATCGACCATGAATCCGGCACGCGAGACATGCGTAAACTCAATGGTTTATGGAAATATATGCCCTATACCGCCACACTTGCTATGGTTGCGGCATCTTCAATGGCAGGCGTGCCTTTACTGAATGGCTTTTTATCCAAAGAAATGCTCTTTGCTGAAACCTTAAGCCAAGATACTTTAGGCGCTTTATCCTGGTTTATTCCGTTGTTATCAACCATTGCAGGTATGCTGGCCGTCGCATATTCACTTCGTTTTATTCATGATGTATTTTTCAATGGTGAGCCTATTGATTTACCGAGAACTCCTCATGAGCCGCCTCGCTATATGAGAGTGCCGGTAGAAATCCTTGTGGTTGTCTGTATTTTAATTGGTTTGTTTCCACAATTTATTGTCGGTGACTTACTCAATGCTGCCTCTTTTGCCGTGCTTCAAGCACCACCTCCCGTATTCAATTTAGCCATTTGGCATGGTTTTAACTTCCCTTTACTCATGAGCTCTATCGCTATTATTGGCGGTGCTATCATTTATTTTAAACGAGAGGCCTTATTTGAGTTTAAAGGACAGTTCCTCTCTGAAGACGCTAAATATGTATTTGAATCACGTATTCAGTGGTTAGTCAGTAAAGCAAGCCAAGTGCATCGTTTTATCGATAATAACTCCTTACAACGATACGTTTTATGTCTCATTGGCTTTGCTTTGATTCTACTGGCCAGCCCACTTCTAGAGTTAATTCATGCTGGAGGCAACAAACCCCAATTGCCACTCAGCTGGTTAGCCAGTTTTTGCGCAGGTATCTTGATCATCAGTACTATTTTAACCGTCATCTGGAGCCACCATAGATTGAAGTCTTTGTTGGCCTTATCTGTAGTGGGTTTAATTGTCTCGATTACCTTTGCTTATTTCTCGGCACCTGACCTTGCCTTGACCCAGTTATCTGTTGAGGTTGCAACTATCATTCTATTTTTATTAGCCTTGTTTTTTCTTCCTCAAACAAGCCCTGTGATCGATAGCCCACTGTCAACAATCGTTAGAGACCTTGTGATCGCAACCTTATTTGGCAGCGTTATTGGCACCATTTGTTATGCCTTACTGACAAGACCCTTATCAAGCATTTCAGACTTTTTCCTGGAAAACAGCTTACCCGGTGGCGGTGGCACCAATGTGGTGAATGTTATCTTGGTCGACTTCCGAGGGTTTGACACACTTGGCGAGATTACAGTCTTGGGTATCGCGGCACTGGGCATTTTTAAATTACTGGCGAAGATTCCTCTTTATCTCCCCAATGCAGACTATAAAGGCCGATTGTGGGCCACCGACAAACACCCCGTTTTGCTCGCACTCTTGTCTCAAAGCTTACTTCCACTAGCACTATTGGTGTCTGCCTTTATTTTCATACGCGGGCATAACATGCCTGGCGGTGGGTTCATTGCCGGTTTAGTGACTGCCGTCGCCTTCCTTCAACAATATATTGCACATGGCGTCGACTGGATGAAGCAACGCTTAAGGATTAACTATCAACTACTCATCGCATCAGGTTTACTTATCTCAACAATGACAGGTATAGGCAGCTTTATGTTTGACCGACCCTTTATGACGACATGGTTTGATTATTTCCATCTGCCATGGATAGGCAAATTTGAATTAGCCAGTGCGATGATATTTGACCTAGGTGTCTATTTGACGGTTGTCGGCGCGACACTTCTTATCTTGGCGAATTTAGGAAAGCTCACCACAAGCGAGCGCCCTATGGAGAATAAATAATGGAACTGACTTATGCCATTTGCGTTGGTGTGCTAAGTACAGCAGGGGTATTTTTAATGCTAAGGGCACAGACATTCCCTGTCATCCTGGGGTTGACGCTTTTATCTTATGCGGTAAATTTATTTTTGTTTGCCAGTGGTCGACTGGTAATCAATTCAGCCGCCATACTCAAAACATCAGAAGACTATGCCGACCCTTTACCGCAAGCACTCGTTTTAACAGCTATCGTCATTGGTTTTGCTATGACGGCTTTTGCGCTGATTCTCGCAATGCGTGCCCGTGCTGACTTATCGAATGACCAAGTAGATGGTGAAGAGCTTGCAAAGTTCAAACCCGAAAAGCACCATAAACATAACAAGGAGCAAGTGTAGATGCTAAATCACTTGCCAGTCTACCCAGTATTAATACCACTTTTAGCAGGCATATTTTTACTATTTCCGTTTATCAGCACAAACGCCCGTCGTATTCGACTCGCGAGTTTTCTTTTTAGCGCCTTATTGCTGATAACAACACTAAAGTTATTTTTAACTGTACAGGCAGAAGGTGTATTTATTTATGCCTTGGGTAACTGGCAAGCACCTTATGGCATCACTTTATATGTCGATACCTTTTCGAGCCTTTTATGCCTGTTAACAGCATTCTTATTAGTATGCGTTCAGCTGTATTCTTTTGGCGGTGAAGATACCCAGGGGGAATATTATCACCCCTTATTAATGTTTCAGGCGATGGGTATCATTGGCGCCTTTCTGACGGGTGATATTTTTAATCTATTCGTGTTCTTCGAAATACTTCTCATTGCTTCATACGCCTTGGTTATTCATGGCGGAGGAAAGCAAAAAACCCATGCAAACTTGCATTATGTCATCCTGAATTTAGCCGGCTCAGCTCTCTTCCTATTTGCTCTAGGAATACTCTATGGCACCTTTGGCAGTTTAAACATGGTCGACATGCAAAACAAAGCGGCCTTGTTAAGCCAAGATCAAAGTATATTAGCCAAAGCAGGTGGCTTATTATTAATCACAGTATTTGGTTTAAAATCTGCTTTATTACCTCTGCACTTCTGGCTAACACGCACTTATGCCGCATCACCTGCCTCTGTAGCAGCACTGTTTGCAATTATGACCAAAGTAGGTATTTATAGCTTTTGGCGTGTCCACAGTGGTGTCTTTGGCGAAGATGCCGGCAGTCTCGCTAACATTGCTCAAGTATGGATTACTCCTCTTGCCTGGTTAACCGTTGTCGCAGGCACAATTGCAGCTCTATCTAGCCAGAGCTTAAGAACGCTTACCGCCAATCTGGTCATTGTTTCAGTAGGTAGTTTGCTTTTAATGGTGTCCATTAATACAGAGTTAGCCGCGACGGCTGGCATCTATTATTTAATACATAGTACATTGGCTTGTGCGATGATGTTTTTAATTGCAGACTTAATTATCAAACAACGCGGTAAAGCAGAGGATCGTTTCGTTATTTCCCGCCCTGTATCACAGGCACGCTTATTGAGCCTACTCTATTTCTTTGCCGCACTTGCATTAATAGGCATGCCACCATTATCAGGTTTTATTGGTAAAGCTTTTATGTTGAAAGCAGCTTTAGAAGCCTCAAACGCTGCATGGATATGGCCGCCTATATTAATATCCAGTTTAGCGGCAATGATCATTCTTTCACGCGCAGGCAGTTCTATTTTCTGGCGAGCAAAAGGAGAAGCTTCCGCGCATGCACAAGCACACCCGTATCAACTAATCGCCATCACATTACTAGCTTGCGCATTAATATCAATGGTTGTACTGGGCGGCCCTTTCTCGGAAATAAGCTCACAAGCAGCTGAAGATATTTTTAATTTAGGTGATGTACTAACCTCTGCGGAGCATAATAATGTTTAGATACATATCTCCTTTACCAATGCACGCGCTGGTTCTTTGGGTCGTATGGCTGCTATTGAATGAATTTACGCCGGGCCATATCATCCTGGGTGCAATATTAGCTATTGCGATCACATGGTTCGTTTCACCTTTAAGCGACCCACACCCTGCCATCAAAAAACCGCTGTTAGCCTGTATTTATATTGCTAAAGTTCTCAAGGATATTGTGGTATCTAACTTTGTAGTCGCCAAACAAGTTCTTCAAGCTAATCATTTGTTGAAACCCGGCTTTATAGCACTGCCACTGGATATGAAAGAGCCTTTCCCGCTCGCCGTTCTTGCCAGCACCATCTCTTTGACACCCGGAACTGTGAGCATCGATTTTTCTGATGATATGAAAGTTCTCTATGTTCACGTGCTAAACCTGCACGATGAAAATAAGCTTATTACAGATATTAAAACACGCTATGAACAACCTCTGAAGGAGATTTTCGGATGTTAAATACCGTTTTATTTGGGGTGTCCATTATATTAGGCATCGCACTTTTACTGAATGGCTGGCGGCTATTGATTGGGCCATCAACCACAGACCGGATACTCGCCCTCGATACACTCTATATCAATTGCATTGCATTAATTGTATTGCTGGGTTTATATTTTAAAAGTACGCTTTACTTTGAAGCGGCATTGTTAATCGCTATGTTAGGTTTTGTGGGTACGGCTGCTCTTGCAAAGTATCTGCTTCGCGGCGATATTATCGAATAAAATGGAATAAAAATGACTCTTATTGTTGAATGGATTGCGATTGCATTACTTATTTTAGGTGCTTTGTTTATTTTGATAGGCGCGATTGGCCTAGTAAAATTACCCGATTTTTATACCCGCCTGCATGCACCGACCAAAGCATCAACCCTAGGTATTGGAGCAATTCTGATCGCCTCAATGTTGCTGCATATGGTGAACGAACGCGGTATCAATGTTCAAGAATTGGTTATTAGCTTATTCATGTTCATTACAGCGCCTGTATCAGCTTACATGATGGCTAAGGCCGCTATTCATAGAGATGTCCCGAGCATTGAGAAAACTCAAAACCCGCACTTTAGCCAAACCATTAAGCGCCAAAAAAATCATCCCGGGAAATAAAACCTAGCTATCAGGTAATTGCAAAACTCTGGAAATGAGCGAATTTCTTAGCTAAACAGCGCTAAAAAATAGAGTGTCTGGCCCTCATTTGTTAAAATGAGCAGCAACTAAACAGCAATAAAACCAAGCACTCGGGCCAGATTTTAATGTCAAGTTTATGGATGCCCTTTATTTACTACTCTAACATCCTTTATTTACTAACAGGAGGCTGAATGTCGGATCAAAGCGAATTCCCCAGCACAAGTCTGATCAATATTTGATCAGACTTGTGACGACAACGTGGAACTGCAGAATTTAGGTCATAATTTATTGGTGATTTTCCCGCCAGAATAATGTGCCATTCAAAACGATCACCGAGTCACCCGAGTCACTCAACTCTAAGTTATTAAAGGTAACGCTCTTTGTGCTCAGGTTCATATCAATACCACTACAACTATTACCACCCAAAATTGTGCCACAATCAATGCTAAATTGTGGCGCGCCTGAACCGAAAAAATTCAGTGTTACGTCAATAACCTGGGCATTAAACTCCCTTAAAGAAAACTGAAAAAAGCTACCTTCACCAAACCAAGTAGAATCACTCACCACGTCCACGGGGTCAAAAGTACTTCCTAGTAGCGCAACAGCAGCGCTGTCACCCGTTATGGTCAAACGGCCTAACCCACCATCTCCAGCAGGCAGGTCAATAGTAGCTAACGTATCTCGTAAATGCGCCTGAGCATCGGAAGCCGTTACTAAGGTTGTGCCACCAAGTACTGCGTCACTGATTGAATTAAATGCCGTTTCAAACGCCGCTTCAGATAATGAAAAATCCATTGACTGGTTAGCAAATGCCGTGTGCGTCGCGACGCTAATCTGAATCCCATTATCCAAATTTTCATCTTCATCCAATGATTGCAAAAAACGTGAAATATTGGTAACTTGCGGATTCATTTCATCGATGGCACTGGGCACTAAATCAACCGGTGTAATCGTTGCCGCCCCGGTGGCGCTTCCCAGCAAGATATCACCGATATAAAAACTAACCGTATCTCCAGGTTCATATTTAAAGGTGCCACTGGCATCGGTTGTTCCAGTTTTACCACTTGGTAACGTTTCATAACGTACACCTTGAGTCGCGCTATCGATTAGCTGGCCTTGTAGATCGAGATTGGGCTGTACTCCATCACCACTACCACCACCGCAAGCGGATATAAATAATATCGTTGTAACAATAAGTAGTTTTTTTAACATTTTGATTCTCCTTCTTTTGGTTTATTTAGCATAACGCTAAACATATGGGCGGCGAAGCGTAGCCGTCCCATGGTGTGAATGGTTATAAGACGAACCAATGAGCTTGATTAAAACGCGATGTATTGCGGCGAGCAGCCGTCACACCTAAAACCAAATAGAACGCCAGATTACCATTTTGTATTTGCCGATGATGGCCTTTTTAAACGAAGGGAGAACAGAACGACGAAGTTGAATTCTTCCCTGATATTTTTTTAAGACAACGCCTTATAACGCTGCCAGAAACGGCGAGGAGCGACAGCTACGATCCCAGCCCACGACCCCTTGTGGACGATGTTTGCTGGCATTACGGAGTCCGTGTTGAACGTTTGGTTATATGCTGCTATAGTTTTTGTACAATTTTAAGTACATGCACCTTTTGGAGTTATCATGGACGCTATAAGTTACACATCTGCTAGAGCAAACCTTTCAAGCACAATGGAAAAAGTTTGTAATGATCATACCCCAATAATAATAACCCGTAAACGTGAATCGCCAGTAGTAATGATGTCACTTGAAGACTACCAAGCGATGGAAGAAACAACATACTTACTGCGCTCCCCTGCGAACGCACGACAGCTTCTTGAATCGATCGCTGAACTTGAGTCTGGCAATGGTACAGAAAGAGAACTACTTGAATGAAAGTGACCTTCTCCTCTGCAACATGGGATCATTACCTTTACTGGCAGACAACAGATAAAAAAATCTTAAAACGCATTAACCTTTTAATTAAGGACATAAAACGAACGCCTTATGAAGGTATAGGTAAGCCTGAGCCTCTAAAACATGGGCTAGCCAGTTACTGGTCTCGACGAATCAATGATGAGCATAGGATCGTTTATAAATTTAACGAAGATACCATCCTGATCGCTCAACTGCGCTATCACTACATATAACGCCACCAGAAACGGCGAGGAGCGGTAGCGACGAGTCCAGCCCACATTTTTTTATGGGCGAGGTTTGCTGGCATGGTTAATTGCGCAAACCAGTGAACTCAAATCCTGCCACCAACTTGTTTAAACAAAGCCACCGTTTTAGCGTAACCGGTCAAACAGCTACATCTAGAATTTAACTCATTCAAAAATTATTCTCTTCGGGTAACTTTTACTCTGGAGGTAATTGCAAAGCTCTGGGAATGAGCGAACTTCTTATATAAATAGGAATTATTCGCATTTGATTAAATGCTCGGTCCCTAAATACCATAACTATCACCGAGTTTTGCAAATGGCTCTATCATCACGTTTTAATTCCCGCTATTTTTCTTCCATTACACCTTAAAAGTTTGATCTTTTCATTTACCAACACCTTTTCTGGCAAGCCAGAAATTGCCTGGATAGATCAGCACCAATAAACATGACAAATCTTATTGACAATCATTCTCATTTGTATTCTAATTCGTGCCATGTTTAACCTTTTACCTATTTGTCAATTGGAGTTATTATTTTCATGTTTAAACGAAGTATGCTCGCAACAGCGATAAGCCTTTCTCTCTCACCCACTTTTGTCTTTGCTGATGACACTAGCACCTTAGATAAAATGCTCATCATTGGTAGCGTCGATGACGTTCAGAACCTTGCTGGTTCGGGCGCCGTTATCGATAATGCCCAGATAAAAACCGAAGTAACCAGCGATATAAACCAAGTACTGAAAACTGTACCGGGTGTCTATATTCTCGAAGAAGAAGGTTCGGGACTCAGACCCAACATTGGTATTCGTGGTGCAACCAGTGAGCGCAGCCAGAATATCACCTTGCTTGAAGACGGCATCATGATGGCCCCGGCACCTTATTCCGCACCCTCCGCTTACTATTTCCCTACGATGCTAAGAATGGACAGCATTGAAGTGCTCAAAGGTGCGCCGCTACTGCGTTTTGGCCCTCAGACCACGGGCGGTATTATTAACCTGGTGTCTACACCAATGCCCGATTCAGCAAAAGGTTCACTCACTGCTACAACCGGAAATAATAGCTCTCGTGACCTACACGTCAATTATGGCAATAAAGTGGGCCAATGGTCTTGGTTGTTAGAAACTGTTCAGCGCGATAGTGCAGGCTTTAAAGAGATTGACCGTAGCAATCGTGATAGCGGTTATGATATTTCAGACTTTGTGATGAAACTAGGCTGGGAATCTTCTGAAGGCCCAAAGCAATCTTTACTTTTAAAAGCACAGCGTTCAATGGAAACCTCTAATGAAACTTACTTAGGTTTAACCGATGCTGACTTTAACGCCAACCCCGACAGGCGGTATGGTTTATCCAGCATTGATCAAATGGAAAATGACCACAGCAGCTTAAGCCTGCTCCACAAAATTGCATTGAACGATGATATAAGCCTGAGCACCACACTTTACCGGAATGAATTTTCCCGTGACTGGTTTAAACTTTCTAGTGGTGGCGACTACATTGATATTATTGGCGGCGGTAACTACATTGACCGTGCCAATGCAGGTGATGCCACTGCTCAAGGCATTCTTGACGGTACAATCGATGAGACCGGTTTAAAGTATAAACACAATAATCGTGACTATTACTCGCAAGGCTTGGAGTTAAATCTGGACTGGGCTTTAGGCCTGCATGCCTTGCAAATTGGCGGCCGTATTCATGAAGATGAAGTAGACCGCTTCCAAATTATCGACAACTACAACCAAGTAAATGGCTCCTTGGTCTTTGATAGCATTACCCTGCCCAGCAGCAGTAATAATCGAATCGGTTCAGCGAATGCACTATCGTTATGGCTTCAGGATGACTGGCAGGTCACCGAAAAATTAAATACGGTTTTATCTCTGCGCTACGAAGACGTTAAATCTAAAGAAGTGCGTTACAGTACCGTAGACAGAAGCACGGTCGCGAGCGAAAAAAGTAACAACGGTAGCGAGTGGTTACCGGGCATCTCTTTCACTTATGACATCAATGAAACCTGGCAGGCCCTGGCAGGCGTACACAGAGGATTTTCTCCTCTCAGTGCAGGTAGTGAAGAGAATATTGACCCGGAAACATCCACAAACTGGGAGCTAGGCGCACGCTTCAAACAAGATGCTTTTTTTGCAGAATTAATCGGTTTCTATAGTGATTTTTCCAGCAAAATAGAAAATTGTTCTGTCGGTAGCCCCTGTAGTAATGGAGATGATACCGGCACCTTTAAAACCGGTGAGGCTGTTATTCAAGGG